>CAZXSG010000566.1:0-3903 GCA_964643185.1 uncultured Holophagales bacterium | reverse complement strand
CGGGTGCGTGTCGCGCCTCAGTCGCGGGGCCGAGCTTCGCGGGGAGGCCGCCGCGGACCGACGACGGCAGGTGGTGGCCCGCGAGCGCGGGCTCGGCGACGAGGGCGTCGACGGGGGCGAGCCCGGCTTCGGGGCCGAACGCCAGGGACACCGCGACCGCGCGGTTCAGCTCCACGATCGGTGACGGCGCCACGCGCCCCAGCGTTTCGTAGAGCGAGACGATGCGCGTCCAGTCGGTGTCGCCCGCGGTGCGCGCCCGCGCATGACAGGCCGCGATCCCGGCCTGCAGCGCATAGGGGCCGTTCGCTCCTCCGAGCGCCTCCGCCCGCGCGAGGGCGGCCAGTCCACGCCGGATGAGGATCTGGTCCCAGCGCGCGCGATTCTGCTCGAGAAGGAGGATCGGCTCGCCGCCCGGGCCGACCCGCGCGCGCGCCCGGGAAGCCTGGATCTCGAGCAGCGCCACGAGACCGTGCACCTCGGGCTCATTGGGGGTGAGACCCGCGAGAACGCGTCCCAGCCGGAGCGCCTCTTCACAGAGCGCGGGCCGCAGCCAGTCGTCGCCCGCCGTGGCCGAGTAGCCCTCGTTGAAGACGAGGTAGACGACCTCGAGGACCGACGACAGACGCTGGGCGCGGTCCTTTCCGCGCGGTACCTCGAACGGCACGCCGGCGTCGGCGAGCGCGCGCTTGGCGCGCACGATGCGTTGGGCGATCGTGGGCTCGGGCACGAGAAAGGCCCGCGCGATCTCGTCGGTCGTGAGGCCGCCCAGGAGGCGCAGCGTGAGGGCGACGCGGGCCTCACGCGAGAGGACGGGATGGCAGGCGGTGAAGAGGAGGCCGAGGAGGTCGTCGCCCACGTCGTCGTCGAGCCGCGCCTCGAGCTCGGCCATGGCGGCCTCCTGCCTCGCCTCGAGATCGCGCGTCAGCTCCGCGTGCTTCTTCTCGAGCAGCGGCCCTCGCCGCAGTCCGTCGATCGCGCGGTGCTTGGCCGTGGCCATGAGCCACGCGCCGGGGTTCCTGGGAATGCCCGTCTCGGGCCAGCGTTCGAGCGCCGCGAGGAGGGCCTCCTGTGCGAGATCCTCGGCGCGGTCCACGTCGCGCACGATGCGGACGAGCCCGCCGATGAGCCGGGCCGACTCGATCTTCCAGACGGCCTCGATGGCGCGGTGGATGTCCTGAGAATCGGCGGCCGTCACGGACGCCGATCTCAGCACATTCGGATAGCGCGCCGAAGGCGTTTCTCGGCCCGGAGGGCTGAACCAGCTCAGCCCTTGGTCAGCATCGACTCGTATCCCGCCGCCGCGGCCTGGACATCGGGCGGGAAGTCCTCGATCTCCTGCACCTGCCGGACCTCGATGATCTCGTTCGCCGCCGCCGGGCAACGCGCGGCCCACGCGACCGCCTCCTCGCGGTTCTTCACGCGGATCATCCAGTAGCCGCCGAGGACCTCCTTCGCCTCCGCGAAGGGCCCGTCCGTGATCTTCGGCTTGCCCTCCGCGAAGCTCACCCGTGCGCCCATGGACGGCGGGTGCAGGCCATCGCAGCCGATGAGCACCCCCGACTCCTGGAGCGCGCGGTTGAACTTCATCATCTTCTCGACGCCTTCTGCATCGGGCAGCTCGCCGGGCGGCGCGGTCTCGTAGCCTCCGGGAATCATGAGCAGCATGAAGCGCATGGCGCCTACCTCCCTTCTTTCTCTTTGGCCTGCTTCTCACGCAGCTGCGAGAGCTCTCCTCGAGAGACCTGCTCGCGCAGCTCGGGGGTGAGCTCGACAGCGAAGTCGGCCATCTCGAAGATGGGGCGGATCTCGATCTGGCTTTCTCCGCCGTCGGGGTTCGGGCAACGCTTCGCCCACTCGATCGCTTCGTCGAGGGACTTCACCTGCCAGAGCCAGAAGCCCGCGATGAGCTCCTTGGTCTCCGCGAACGGACCGTCGACGACCGTGCGCTTCTCGCCCGAGAACAGCACCCGCGCCGCCTTGGAGCTGGGGTAGAGCCCCTCACCGGCGAGCAGGATGCCGGCCTTGACGAGCTCGTCGTTGTAAGCCCCCATCTCGGTGAGGAGCTGCTCGGTCGGCATCACCCCGTTCTCGCTGTCGGCATTCGCCTTGATCAGAACGATGGCTCTCATGTTTCGTCTCCTTCAACCAGACGTCGAACGAGGATCCCCGGAATCGACACGCCGGTGGAGGTTTTTCGATCCCGGCTACTTCCCTTCCCTCTCCCGAGCCTGCTTTTCGAGTTCCGCGCGCTGCCGGTCCTCCTGCGCGCGCAGCTCGGGCGTCATCGCGTCGCCGAAGTCGTCCATCTCGAACACGGGCCGGATCTCGATCTCGCTCTCCGACCCCATGGGGTTCGGGCAGCGCTTCACCCATTCGATGGCCTCGTCCAGGGACTTCACCTGCCAGAGCCAGAAGCCCGCGATGAGCTCCTTGGTCTCGGCGAACGGGCCGTCGACGACCGTTCGCCTGTCGCCCGAGAACCGCACGCGGGCCGCCTTCGAGCTGGGGTGGAGGCCCTCGCCCGCGAGCATGATGCCGGCCTTCACGAGCTCGTCGTTGTAGGCCCCCATCTCGGTGAGGAGCTGCTCGGTCGGCATCACCCCGTTCTCGCTGTCGGCATTCGCCTTGATCAGAATCATCACGCGCATGTCGTGTCTCCTTCACTCGGACGTCGAGCGAGGATCTCCGGAATCGACACCGCGGTGAAGACTTTTTCAGGCCCCGCGTTCCAAATGGGGTTCGGGCCGCGCGCGGTGGGATCTGCGACGTGGTGCCAGCGCCGCCGCTCCCTCCCGTCCGCTCGCGCGCGCCCCCTGCGGGCGAGGCGCAGCTCCTGATCGTCCTTCGGCGGAATCTCGCCTCGGGAGCAGTGCTCGCGCCGATGGAAGACGAGACGATGGCGCGCCAGGCTCCGAAGCGTCCCCGCGAGAAGGTGCCCGGTCGTCAGCGAAGGGAGTGCCGGGGTGTGGGCGGCTGTCCGGCTCGAGTTCGGGATGCGGATGCGGGATCGTCATATTCTGGAATCTCCTTCCGACCGCCGGTGACGGCGTGCCCCTGCTCCGACGAAAGGGTTCGGAATCTCAGGAGGGTGAGCGTGTCGCGGGGGCCGAGAATTTCGACGATCTCCTCCCCGTCCCTCTCCCACGACAGAAGCGCCGTCGGCTCGGGAATGAGGTAGAGAACGGGAGGCGCCGTCCGCCTCCCGATCTCCACGGAGATGGCTCGCCCCTCCGAGCTGGATGAGATCCGAACGGACCGAAAAGGCATGTCATTCGCCTCCACGACGCCCAGCCCCTCGGGAACGCAGGCGATGCTGACGAGTGCCGGGTGCCGCTCGCGCGTCACGCGTTCGAGGAACGCCGTCCATTCCCTGGGGTGTATGGCTCGTAGGGGCATTCGAGTCCTCTTCGGCTCCGTTCTCTTACACGCTTCTCACGACGGACGGCGGCCGCGCACGCGATCCCACGAGTCGCGAACGGCTTCCTTCACGTCGTTCCACTCGTGGCGAACCTCGCCGCGTGCGGTCTTCCAGTCGCTCGAGAGCTTCGACTCGTACTCGTCGAACGAGCGGTCGCGGGTCTCGGGAAGCGAGGCGGTCTCCCAGCCGTAGCGGTAGGCCGACTCATAGTCCGAGAAGGTCCTTCCGTCGCGGTAGTAGGGGCGCGTCTTATAGGTCTCGCGCCAGTAGTTCGTCTCGACCGTCGGGTCGAGGGCTTCTCCGGCCGCGTGGCCGGCGAACCCGCCCGCGACCGCACCGGCGACACCGCCGACGACCGCGCCGACCGGTCCACCCATCGCAGCCCCGACGGCCGCACCCGCGGCCGCAGCGCCCGCGGAGCCGACACCCGTACCGACGGGATGGGAACCGGCTTCACCGGTGAGCGGGTCGCGGTTGGCGTCGGG
>CAZXSG010000565.1:0-3908 GCA_964643185.1 uncultured Holophagales bacterium | reverse complement strand
CCTTCCCGGGCTCCATCACGTGGAAGTAGACGACGGCATTGACCTTCACGGAAACGTTGTCCCGCGTGATGACGTCCTGCGGCGGCACGTCGAGGGTCACCGTGCGCAGCGAAACGCGGACCATCTTGTCGATGGGCCAGAAGATGAGCACCAGCCCGGGACCCTTGGGCGCCGCGGCAAGGCGGCCGAGCCGGAACGTCACGGCCCTTTCGTACTCGTTCAGGATGTTGACCCACTTCGCGAGGAAGAAGATGGCCACGACGACCGCGGGGAACAGGAAGCCGGTGGCGGGCAGCTCGGGGTTCATGTTTGCTCCTTCGGGGGTTGGGACTTTTCGGGAGAGACCGGCTCCGCGCGTTCCGCGCTACGCACCGGGTCGTTCGGCTCCGCGCGTTCCGCGCTACGCACCAGGTCGACGTCGAGAACGAGCCCGTCCACGCCCACCACGCGGACGAGCGCTCCCTCGGGAACACGGGATCGGGAGCGAGCCGTCCAGATGGCGCCGTCCACGAAGACCTTGCCCAGTCCATCGATCTCCGCACGTACGGGGATCACCTGTCCGAGGAGGACGTGATCTCCCGTCTGGATGGGTCTTCTCTGCGCGGCCAGCGCCGCGAACGACAGCCCCGCCATCACGAGCGCCGCGGCGACGCCTGCTCCGGCCACGAACACCAGCTCCCCGCGGGGCGCGAAGTCGCTCTGATGGAAGAGCAGTACCGCGCCCAGCACCACCGCGACGCCGCCGCTGATCGCGAGGAGGCCGTGGGCCGTGAGCTTCACCTCGAGAACGAAGAACAGCACGCCCAGGAGGATCAGCGCGATGCCCGCCGCGTTCGTGGGCAGCACCGACATCGCGAAGAGCGCGAGGAGGAGGCAGACCGCGCCGAGGACGCCGGGAAAGATCGCGCCGGGGTGCTGCAGCTCGGAGTAGATCCCCACGAGGCCCACGAGGAAGAGGAGGCTCGTGATCGCCGGGTTCGCGATGACCCCCACGACCTTCTGGAGCCGCGTGAGCGGGATCTCGCGCGTCGCGATCTTGCCGGCGGCGAGCACGGCGTCGGGCCGGCCGACCCGTTTGGCCGTGAGTCCGTCGAGCTTCTCGAGGAGATCCGGCAGATCGCGGGCGACGACCTCCACGAGCTTTCTCTCGAAGGCTTCTGTCTCCGAATACGACTTCGCCTCGGCGATCGTCGCGACCGCGGCATCCACCGGGCGTCCCCGCGGCGCCACCACGGACCTGAGCAGCGCCGAGACGTCCTCGGAGACTTTCTTCTTGAGCGTGTCCCCGAGATCCTGCCCTTCGCCGCCGACGGGGGAGGCGGCTCCGGCGTTCGTGCCGGGAGCCATGGCCGCGACGTCGCATGCCATGAGAACGAGGAAGCCTGCCGAAGCGGCCTGCGCGCCCGGCGGCGAGACGAAGCCCACGACAGGGACCTTCGAGGCCAGGATCGCCCTCGTGATGTCGCGCGTCGCGTCGAGCCGGCCGCCCGGCGTGTCGATCACGAGGACCACGAACGGAGCGCCGTCACGGGCGGCCTGCCCGAGCCCGCTCGCGATGTAGTCCGCGGCCACGGCGTGGACCTCCCCCGAAAGCGAGAGGACCACAGCGGGGCCGGGCGCCCGCGCCTTCGCGGGCCCCTGGCACACGGCCGCCGAGGCACCGAAAGCCAGAACGAGGGTGACGAGCACACGGAGCATCCGCTGCAAGTTACCTGAGGTCGCGCGTGCTACAAAGCGCCGTGCGTTTTGCGCCTGTCGACGTTCTGAGCATCCTCATGGGCTGGGGCCTGGCCCTCGGAGGCCTTCTCCACTACCGGACGATGGAGGATCGACACGGAATCGCCGTGATGGCGGTGGCCGGATGCGTCCCGTTCCTCATCGCCTGGATGCGGGCTCGCTTTCCGCAATCCAAGACAGCCGGCGTCGTGGGCGACTACTACCCGATCCTCGTCATCCTCGCCATCTTCGACGGCCTCGGCCCTTTCATCCGGGCGATCCACCCTATCGATCGCGACACGACGCTCATCGCGATCGACCGCGCGATCTTCGGGGGAGACCCCACGGTGCTCCTGGAGCCTTTCGCGACGCCGCTCCTGCTCGACGTTCTCACGCTCTGCTACGTCCTCTACTACTTCCATCCCATCATCATGGGCGTGCTCGTGTGGCGCGACGAGCGGCGAGCCGGAGCGACGCCTGCACACAAAGGCACGAGCCCGTTCCATGCGTACGTCTTCACCATGGTCCTCGCGTTCTACGCGAGCTACGTGGGCTACTTCTTCGTCCCGGCGATCGGGCCGCGCTTCACGGTGACGCACGGAGGACCACTCCCCCGCGGAACCATCTCGCGCGTGATCGACGAGACGCTCAACAAGCTCGAGAGGAACAAGCGCAACTGCTTTCCCTCGGGCCACACGATGATCACCGTCGCCGTCCTGGTCGAGGCGGCCCGGCGCTCGAAGAAGACGTTCCTGGGATTCCTGCCGTTCGCGCTCGGCCTCTTCGTGGCCACGGTGTTCTGCCGGTACCACTACTTCATCGACGTCGCGGCGGGCCTCGTGTTCGGGATCCTCATCGTCCCTCTCGGGCACGCGCTCGTGAAGCTCTGGGACCAAAGGGTCATAGCGTCGTCGCGATCGCCGGATCCTCTCGAAGCCTGAGGTTGAACGCGGCGATCCTGTCGACGAGGGCCGCCGGCACGGCGCAGGGCGAAGCGTCGAGCGTCACGAGGGGCGCGGCGAGCGTCAGAGAGCCCAGCAGCACCGACCCAGCCCGCAGATCGATCTCGCGGAGCGGCCGCCTCAGGAGCCCGGCTCCGAGAAACGCCGCGACGGTCACGCTCGGGAGCGCCGCCCCCTCCGCGGCAAACCAGCCCTCGGGTGTGAACGCGACGAGGCCCGTCGACGCCCCCTCGAGATAGCTGCCGGACGCGGTCACAAAAAGCCCTTCGTCGGCACCGCGCCTGCGGGCCTCCCGCAACGCGAGGCCGGCCGACGCATAGCCCGTCCGACTCAGTCCGGCCGGCACCCGGCGGCGGTCCCCGCGCACCGTTGATGCGAGTCAAGCGATAGATCGCGCGATTTCCCCTTCGTATGAACCTTGCGGCCCCCGCTCACCCGGGGGCCGATGTATTGCTGGCCATGTGCTATATATATGGGGGAAGCTGCTGCAGCTAGACCGTTCGGAGAGAGACCTTCGAGGTTTCGCGAAGTCCCGCCTCGCGGGGAAAACCTCGAAGGTCTTACGTGGCGTGTGCGCCCAAACGGACGTGGCGGCTCGCTAAGACTTACATTGACGGAGAGACCGCGTGCCGAGAGACAAATACGCGAGCTACGTTGAACTATCGGCTCATGAGCCCGAAGGCAAGGCGTACGTCATCAAGGTTTTCTCGCGTGCTTCGCCGTTCGCGATCGTTGCACCGCATGGCGGTGGCATCGAAAAAGGCACATCCGAGATTGCCACGGCAATCGCAGGCGAGGAGCACGCGCTGTATTTGTTTGAGGGCTTGAAGCTGAAGGGCAACGAAGTTCTGCATCTCACAAGCGCCAATTTCGACGAGCCGCGCTGCCGTGAAGTCCTACGCAACGCGGCCACGGTCGTCACGATTCATGGCGTGGAGGACGACGAGTCCTTCGTTCACCTGGGGGGACTGGATCACGCGTTGGTTGTCCGGCTGACGGCGGAACTCGGGTCGGCAGGCTTCGCGGCCAACCTGACAGAAGACCCGGCTATCGCGGGCAGGTTTCGCAGCAACATCTGTAACCAGGGGACTTCCGGCCGCGGTTGCCAGATCGAGATCACCAGTGGCCTTCGGCTCACCCTCTTTCATGGCCTGGATCGTGCCGGACGCCGCCGTCCGACGCCCCTATTCGACGAGTTCGTCGAGGCTGTTCGGCAAGCGCTGGCTTCGC
>CAZXSG010000564.1:0-3914 GCA_964643185.1 uncultured Holophagales bacterium | reverse complement strand
CTACTCCTACGTCTTCAAGCAGGCCCAGACCGCCGAGGAAGAGGCCCAGTGCCAGGAAGCCATGGACTCCTGCCCGGTGGAAGCCATCGGCAGCGATGGGGATTGAGGCGGCCCCCGGCGCGCCTCAGAGCGAGTGACGTGCGTGATAGCTCGACCGGACGAGCGGACCTGATTCGACCCGGTAGAAACCGAGAGCCTCACCCTCCTCGCGGAGAGCCTTGAATTCCTCGGCGCTGTAGTACTTCTCGATGGGCAACCGGCGTTCGTGTGGCTGGAGGTACTGGCCGATGGTGACGACGTCGGTTCCCGCGGCCCTCAGATCGGCAAGCGTCGCGACGAGCCCTTCGAAAGACTCCCCGAGGCCCGCCATGAGGCCGCTCTTGACCTTCATCCGGGGGGCGGCGGTGTTACGGAACCGAGCCGCCCGCGCGAGAAGCTCGAGCGACCTCTCGTAGATCGCGTCGGGCCGCACCCGCCGGTAGAGTCGCGGGACGGTTTCCGTGTTGTGGTTCAGCACCTCGGGCTCCTCGCGGAGGACCGTGGCGAGGGCCTCTTCGCTGCCGAGGAAATCGGGGATCAGGACCTCGACGGTCACGCCCGGGTTGAGCGCGCGGATTGCCCGGATCGTGGCGGCGAAGTGCGCGGAGCCGCCGTCCGGGAGCTCGTCCCGGTTGACCGAGGTGACGACCGCGTGGGCGACGCCGAGCGTCTTCACGGCTTCGGCGACGTTGCGGGGCTCTTCCGGATCGAGGGGTCTGCCGATTCCCTTGGCGACCGCGCAGAACCCGCAGTGCCGGGTGCAGACGTCGCCGAGGAGCATGAACGTGGCCGTGCGCTCCTTGCCCCAGCACTCGAAGATGTTCGGGCAGCGGGCTTCCTGGCAGACGGTGTTGAGGCCCTTCTTCTCGATGAGCTCGCGGATCTCCTCGAACTGACCGGCCCCGGTCACGCGGACCTTGAGCCATTCGGGGCGCGGGGTCTCGCCGTAAACGGGCCGCTCGGGATTCGGTACGAAGGCGGGAAGAGGCTTCACAGGCCGACTCTACAGGAGGCCCCTGGTTGGGCGCTGTGTGGCTCCGCCCGTTCCGGGCTGCGCACCCTACCGAATACCCTCCTGGGCGGCCCAGCGCCACACCGGGTCCCAAGCGTGGTAGAGGCACGGAACGCCCTCGACTTCCTCCTCGGCGAGGCGCTCGGGGAAGTGGACGCTCGCGACCGTCTCGATGGCGTTGCGCGCGGCCTCCCGCACGAGGAGCCACTCCTTTTCGTCCTCGGGCACGGCCTCGTGATACGGGTCGACGCCCAACCGCAGCAGCGTCGACAGGTTCTTCGGGTCCTGCTCGGCTTCGAGGATGCGGACGGCTTGCAGCCGGTTACGGCCGTGCGGGTCGCCCAGGAACTCGTGGACGGCGTCGTGGAGATCCTCCGGATCGAAGTAGGCGAAGGCCATCAGGGCATCGCAGCGCACGGCGGCCACGGGATCGAGGAGCAGCTCGCGGACCTTGAACTGGAGCGGCCGGAACGGCTCGAGGCGCTCGGGGCGGTCGTCCTGGAGGCCGGCCAGGACGAAGAGACCGGCCTGCCGCGCGTCGGGGTCTCTGTCCACGAGGCACTCGGCGACGAGGCCCACCGTCTGGTCGTCCACGGGAGCCGCGCCGAGGCGGTCGAAGTGGATCGTGTCGCCGTCCGAGGCGAACGGGGCGAGGCGTGCCGTGAGGAGCTCGTAGGCCCTAGAGGACGGGGAGGGCTGAGGGCGCTCGTTCATGGAGACTCTCCTTTCCACTTTCGGATTCCCCGGCTTCGACCCCGGACGGAACGAAGAGGTTCCTGTCGAAGACCGACGAAAAATGCGAGGCGAACCGGTCGGCAACCTGCGAAATCGTGGGGGTCCGTTCCTTTCCGAGAAGCCGTTCGAGGGACGTGACGCCACCGTCGACGATCCCGCATGGAGTGAAGAGCGAAAAACGGGCCAGGCTCGGGCGCACGTTCAGGGCGACGCCGTGCGTCGTGACCCAGCGGGAGAGATGGACGCCGATCGCCGCCAGCTTGTCGTTGCCCACCCAGATGGACGACCAGCGGTCGGGCACGTCGCTGCGGGCGGCCGTGACGCCGAAGTCGGCCACCGTGCGGATCAGGACCTCCTCGAGATCCCGCACGTAGCGGCGGATGTCGCAGCGGTCGGGGGAGAGGTTGAGGATCGGGTATGCCACGAGCTGGCCGGGGCCGTGGAACGTCAGCTTGCCGCCGCGGTCGGCGTGACACAGTTGAACGCCCTGCGCCGCGAGCCACTCCGGCGAGACGTGGAGGTCCTTCTCCGTGGCGTTCCGGCCGAGCGTGATGACGTCGTCGTGCTCGAGGAGGAAAAGCGTCTCGGGGAGCCCGGATTTGGCGCGCGCCTCGGCCTCCTTCTGAAGACGAAAGGCCGCATCCCAGGGGATGCGGCCTTCCTGAAGCAGCGATGCGAGAACGACACGCCGAGCACTCGTGCTCATGCGCCATTCTATCGGGTGACGAGGGCTACAACGACTCCAATTCGGGCCAGGTGCCCTTCTCGAGGTTCTGGCGGATGAGGGCGACGAAGGCGTCGGCCTCGGCGCCGTCGACGAGGCGATGGTCGAAGGAGAGCGCGATGTAGCCCATCGTCTTGATGGCGATGACGTCGGAGCCGTCGGGCATCTCGAGCACCTTCGCGCGCTTCTCGATGGTGCCGATGTTGAGGATGCCCACCTGCGGCTGGTTGATGATGGGCAGGCCGAAAAGGGAACCGGAAGCGCCCGGGTTCGTGATCGTGAACGTGCCGCCCGCGACCTCGTCGGGGAGGAGCTTCTTGGTGCGGGCCCGGTTCGCGAGGTCGTTCGCGGCGCGCGCGAGGCCCACGAGCGAGAGATCGTCGGCGTGCTTGATGACCGGGACGATGAGCCCCCAGTCCAGCGCGACCGCGATGCCGAGGTTCACCTCGCGGTGGTGGACGATGTCCTCGCCCGAGATCGACGCGTTGAGCAGCGGGTGCTTCTTCAGGGCCCCGATGACGGCCTTGAAGATGAACGGCATGTAGGTGAGCTTCGTGCCGTACTGCTCGGCGAAGCGCTCCTTCACCCGGTTCCTGAGCTTCGTGACGTTCGAGTAGTCGACCTCGAACACCGTGGCCACGTGAGCCGAGGTGTGCTTGGACTCCACCATGCGCTGGGCGATCTTCTTGCGCATGACCGTCATGGGCTCGACGACGACGTTCGAGCCCATGGAGTAGGTGGTGACGGGCGCCGGAACGGGCGCGGGGGCCGAGACCAGGGCGACGGGAGCGGGGGCGGGAACGGGAGCGGCTACGGGTGCAGCGACTGGAGGCGCCACCACGGCGGGCGCCGGAGCCGCGACCGGAGCCACAGGAGCAGGCGCCGGAGCGGGAATCGCGGGGGCCGGAATCGCGACGGTCGCGAAGTGCGCAGGGGGGGGGACAGTCGCGGGAGCGGCTGCTGGAGTGAACGAGAGGATGTCCTGCTTCGTCACTCGGCCCGACACGCCGGTGCCCGTGACCTGCGTGAGGTCGATGCCCTTGTCCTCCGCGATGGTGCGTACGAGCGGCGAGCTGCGCCGCTTCTGGAGATCTTCCTTCGACTCGCCCGGCTGGGGCGGAACGGAGAAGTGCGCCGCAGCGGGAGCGGCAGGAGCAACCGGAGCCGGAGCCGCAGCGACCGGGGCGGGAGCTGGAGCCGGAGCAACCAGCGCGGGAGCCGCCGGAGCGGGGGCGGGAGCAATCGGAGCGGGAGCCGCAGGCGCGGGAGCGGCGGCCACCGGAGCCGGTGCCGGCGCCGGCGCCGGAACGGGCGGAGCTACAGCGGGAGCGGCCGCGGCCCCGGCTTCACCCAGCACGGCGACGACCGTGTTGATCGCGACGGTCTGGCCCTCCTGCACGAGGA
>CAZXSG010000563.1:0-3915 GCA_964643185.1 uncultured Holophagales bacterium | reverse complement strand
GTGGGAGCGGTTCGGGATCTGGCTCGCGATCGGCCTCGTTATCTATTTCCTGTACGGCGCCAAGAAGAGCCGCTTTCGTAAAGCGTAGGGAAGCGACCGGGAGCTCTCGGGAGCTCCCGGTCGCCGTCCTCAGCCCACCTGGCGGAGGGCTGCGGTGATCTTCGTGAAGGCCGCGCGGCCGGCGGGGAAGAGCCCGCCGAAAAAGCCCATCACGAGCGAGAAGATCAGGCCCGTCACGAGAAGGTCGGGCGTGATCCGGAACGCGAACACGACCTCCGAGAACGTCGCGAAGTTCGTGGTGCCCGTGACCCCCGAGAGCGCGAGCTTCACGAGGAGGACGCCCAGCGCGCAGCCCACGATGCCTCCGGCGAACGCGAGGAGCACCGACTCGAGGACGAACGAGATCATCACGGCGATGCGTGAGAAGCCCAGTGCTCGAAGGGTCGCGATCTCCCGGGTTCTGGAGGAAACGGCCGCGTACATGGTGTTCATCGCGCCGAAGCACGCGCCGATCGCCATGACGACGCCGACGAACATTCCGAGGAACTTGATGGGCGCCGCCGTGGAGGTCTGGTCGTCGTAGTACTTCCGCTCGCCCTTGCCTTCGAGGGCGAGCCGGTTGTCGCTCGCGAGCGCCGCCACGAACCCGTCGAGGCCCGCGCGGTCGGTGGTGCGCACGAGCACCGACGAGTAGCCCGGCCGCTTGAAGTCGCTCGACATCTGCTCGACGTCGGTCCAGATCTCGCTGTCGGGCGCCGTGCCGCCCGCATCGAAGTGGCCCACGACCGTCCAGCGGTACGCGCCGAACTTGATGACGTCTCCGACGTTGCAGCTCTTGAAGCGCCGGGACACGCCCTGGGAGACGATGACCTCGGAGACACCGGGCGTGAACATCCTGCCCTCGACGAGCTTCATCTGCGGACGCAGCTTCATGCCCTTCTCGGACACTCCGCGGATCGTCACGTTCGAGGAGCCGCCGTCGATCTTCTCGAGGTTGAGAACGACGACGAGCTCGCCGGACGCGAGCGGCTTGCCGTCGGCGTCCTTCTCGATGCCCGCGAGCGTCGTGATGAGCGGGAGCTGGTCCCGCGAGACGCCCGACTGCAGCTCCGACTGCGAGTTCTGCCGGAGCACGAGGACGTTCTTCTCCGAGCCCGACGCCGTGAAGACGCGGGTGAGCCCTTCGGCGAGCGACATGACGCACAGGAAGACCGCGACGACGAGCGCGATGCCGAGCACGGTGAGCCCGGTGGTCACCTTTCGCACGAAGAGGTTCCGGAAGTTGTACTTGATGGGGATTCCGAGGGCCATCTTGTCTCTCCGTTCGCTGTCTTCTCAGGCCACCTGGCGGAGGCCGTCGGTGATGGAGCGCTGCGCCGAGCGGACGGCCGGCACGATGCCGGAAACGAGGCCGACGAGGACCGTGATGCCGAAAGCGACCACCAGAATCTCGGGGAACAGCTTCATCCCGGCCGCGAAGCCGCCCATCGGGGAGGCCGCGAGAGCGGCCTTGAAGCCCGGGAAGATGAGCACGAAGACCGCCGTGCCCAGGATGCCGCCGAAGAGCGAGAGGGCGAGGCTCTCACCCAGGATGAGCCAGAGGATCGTCGTCTTCTGGAAGCCCAGCGTCCTGAGGACGGCGATCTCGGTGACGCGCTCTCTCGCGGCCATGGCCATGGTGTTCGCGGCGATGAGCAGGATGACGAAGACGATCGCGGCGCAGATCGACGTGATCATGAGCTTGACGTTTCCGAGCATGGAGATGAAGCCGTTCTGCATCTCCTTTTCCGTCTCGGTCTTCGTCGGCTCGGAGGAGTTCTCGAACATCGCGTCGATGGCCGGCGGGATCTTCTGCGCGGCCTCGGGGGACGCGGCCTTCAACCAGAACCAGCCCACGTAGCCCTTGATGCGCGGCAGCCCCTCCTCGAGCGTCTCGTGGTGGAAGTAGATGCCGGTCTCGTCGGGTCCCTTGAACACGGCGCGGAGCGTGAGCTCGACGTTGATGGGGTAGATGTCGCCCTTGAGCGTGATTCTCTTGCCGAGCTGCCAGCCGTACTTCTTCACGAGCATCTCGCCGGCGAGGAAGCCCGTGCGGTCGGCGAGGAGGTCCTCCTTCGAGCCCTGCACGATCGACGCCTCGTCGAAGACGTCGAGGAGCGTCTTCATGTCGCCCGAGAAGCGCGCGAACTGGTTCTTCGGGCTCTGGTCGATGTAGGCGCCGCCGAACCAGTTCATCTTCACGACGTGGGTGACGCCCGGGATCTGCGCGATCTTTTCGTAGTACGCGAGGGGCAGCCAGTTCGTGATGGAGACCTTGTGCCTCACGATGAGCCGGAACATGCCCTTGCCGCCCGTGGGATCGCTGTCGAGCGTCTTCAGCATCGTGCCCATGACGCAGATGACGAAGAGCGGCAGGAGGATCGCGAGGAGCGTCAGGATGGAGCGCGTCTTCTTGCGGAAGAGGCTCTTGAGAACGAGAGGTACGAACTTCATGCGACCCTCCGGAGGCCGTCGGTGATGGAGCGCTGTGCCGAGGAGATGGCGGGCACGATGCCGGCCACGACACCCACGCCGAACGCGATCCCGAAGCCCAGGAGGAGGACGCCGGGGGACCCCGCGAAGGCCTCGGCGAAGCCCGCCATGGGCCCCTTGAGGAGCAGGCTCTTCAGAGCGGGCGCGGTGCCCGCGAAGATCCCGACACCGAGGATCCCGCCCACGAGCGCGAGGAGGACGCTCTCTCCGAGGATGAGCCCCAGGATCGTGGACCTCTGGAAGCCGAGCGTGCGGAACACGGCGACCTCGGTGACCCGCTCGCGCGCCGTCATCGCCATGGTGTTGGCCGCGATGAGCACGATGACGAAGACGATCGCGACGCAGAGGGAGCCCATGAGGAGCTTCACGTTGCCGAGCATCTGCACGAAGCCCAGCTGGAAGGCCTTCTCGCTTTCGGTCTTCGTTGGGTAGGAGGAATTCTCGAACAACGTGTCGATCTCTACGGCCAGGCGCTCCGCCGCGGCTGCGCTCTCCGCCTTCGCCCACACGGTGCCGAGCGTTCCCTTGAACCAGGGCACGGCCTCCTCGAGGTACTTCCTGTTGAAGAACACGGCGGGTCCGTTGCCCGCGGGCGGCGTGTAGATGCCCCTCACCGTCAGCTCCACGTTCGCGGGGTAGATGTCCCCGAGGAGCGTGAACTTGTCGCCCAGCTTCCAGCCGTAGTTCTCGGCAAGGCTCTTCGCGACGATGACGCCGGTGCGGTCGGCGAGCCAGTCGGCCTTGGTGCCCTCGACGATGGTGGCGTCGTCGAAGACCTCGAGGAACGTCTCGGGATCCACGGCGAAGCGCGCGAAGAACGTCGACGCGCTGCCGTCTTTGAACTTGCCCCCGAACCAGTTGAAGTTCGTGGCCGCCTTCACGCCCGGGAGCTGCCGCACCTTCTCCTCGTATGTGACGGGCAGAAAGCTCGTGAGTCCCACCTTGTGCCGCGTGACGATGCGGAACATGCCGCGCGCCGCGCCCGGATCGGGCCGGTCGAGGGACGCGAGGAACGAGCCCATGAGGCAGACGACGAGGAGCGGCAGGATGATCGAGACGAGCGTCAGGATCGTTCGCGTCTTCTTGCGGAACACGTTCTTGAAGACGAGGGGCAGGAATTTCACGGCGCGGGTCTCTTCGCCTAGCTCGTCGCGAGGCGGGCCGCCACGGCCGAGCCCACTTCCTTGCCACCCTCGCCGCGGATGTCTTCCTTGAGGACTCCCTTGTCGAGGTGCACGAGGCGGTGCGCGCGCGAGGCGGCCTTGGCGTCGTGCGTGACCATGACGATCGTCTTCTTGAACTCGTCGTTCAGTCGCTCGAGGAGGATGAGGATCTCCTCGCCGCTCTTGGCGTCGAGGTCGCCCGTGGGCTCGTCGGCCACGA
>CAZXSG010000562.1:0-3920 GCA_964643185.1 uncultured Holophagales bacterium | reverse complement strand
GGCGTGAGCGGCACCTCGCGTCCCGCGAGCGTGGCCTGGTGCCGCGACGCGCTCACGACGAGCGGGCCGAGCACGAGATCGGCACCGTCGCCCGTGGACTCGGCGGCTAGCGCGCTGCGCAGCCGGTCCTCGCGGCGGAGAAGGGCCTTCACGCGGGCCTCCAGCTCGCGACCCGCGAACGGCTTCACGAGGTAGTCGTCGGCCCCCAGCTCGAGTCCCACCACGCGGTCGGCCACGTCGTCCCGCGCGGTGAGCATGAGCACGGGCACCGAGGAGCGCTCCCTCAGCGCGCGCAGCACGTCCAGCCCGTCGATGCGCGGCAGCCCCCAGTCCAGCAGCACGAGGTCTGGCGACAGCCGGTCGAAGAGGCGCAGCGCGGACTCGCCGTCCCGCGCGATCTCCACGCGGTGACCCGCGGCCGCGAGGCCCTTCGCGACCGACTCGGCGAGCGAGCCGTCGTCTTCCACGAGAAGGAGCGTCGCCATGAGAGCCGAGCCTACCGCGCGCGTCCGGCTTGACCGAGAATCCCGGCGGAGGAACCGTGACCAGGCCACAGCAGCTCCTCGCCCGTCTCGACGCCATCGGCCGCTCATTGGAAGACTCGGGGCACGCGCGCGCCCTCCTCGCTCTCGGCTCGGTGGGCCTCGAGACGGAACGTCTGGACGCCTTCTCCGATCTCGATTTCTTCGTCCTCGTCGAGGACGGCCGCAAGGCCCGCTATCTCGGCAACCTCGACTGGCTGTCCGCGGCCGGGCCCGTCGTGTATTCCTTCCAGAACACCGTCGACGGCCACAAGGCTCTCTATGCCGACGGGATCTTCTGCGAGTTCGCCGTGTTCGAGGAGGGCGAGCTGGCAGGAATCCCGTTCTCGCGAGGCCGCTTCGTGTGGCGCGCGGCCGGCGTGCCCGATGCGCTGGCCGAGCCCGTGAAGGGCCCCGAGCCGCTCCCGGCGCGCAGCGTGGAGTGGCTCGTGGGCGAGGCACTCACCAACGTCTACGTGGGGCTGGGGCGCGCGCTGCGGGGCGAGTTGCTCGCGGGCTTCAAGCTCGTGCAGGTTTCCGCGGTCGACCGGCTCGTCGAGCTGGTGGACCATCTCGACGCGGGGGCTGGTTCGGCGGGCGCGCATCGGGATCCGTTCAACGGGGACCGGCGGCTCGAGCGGCGTCACCCCGAGCTCCTCCGCGAGCTGCCGCGCCTCGTGCCGGGCTACGCCCACACGCCCGAATCGGCGCTCGCGATCCTGGGGTTCCTCGAGACCCGCGTTCCGGTGAATGGCGCCATGAGCCATGCGATTCGCGCGCTCGCGCAGCCTTCCTGATTCGTGCTCCGGAACACGCGCTCGTCGAATCCCGCTTGATGGCCGCGGCAGACGCGCCGCACAGTTCCGCACATGACCCGAATCGCAGACGCCGCCCGCGCGGGGCGCGCCGACGAGGTGCGCTCCTTTCTCTCCGAGGGAGAGGATCCCAACCAGACGAGCGGGCTCCTCCTCGAGCCGCTCGTCCTCCTCGCCGCAGCGAGCGGATCCGCCGCGACGCTCGAGGCGCTCCTTGCGGCCGGCGCCGATCCCAACGCGCGGGACTTCGGCGGCGGCACGGCGCTGCACGAGGCCGCCCGCGAAGGGAACGCCGCCATGATCCGGGCGCTCGTCGCGCGCGGAGCCGAGCTCGAGACCTTCGCGAAGGACACGGGCTACACGGCGCTCGGATGGGCCATCTGGTACGCCTCGGGCCGCACCGATCTCCGCCGTCTGGAGAGCGTGAAGGCGCTCCTCGAGGGCGGGGCGCGCGTCACGCACGACGTGGAGCCCGACTGTGCCCCCCTCACTGTAGCCGTGCGCACGCGGCATCTGCCGATCCTCGAGTGCCTGCTCGAGGCGCGGCCTCCGGACAACGCCGTGAGCGCCGCGCTCG
The DNA here is from genome assembly GCA_964643185.1 of uncultured Holophagales bacterium. GTDB lineage: Bacteria > Acidobacteriota > Thermoanaerobaculia > UBA5066 > UBA5066 > JAEUQS01. The sequence goes on along the minus strand of CAZXSG010000562.1, from coordinate 2,007 downwards.
AGGCCGCCGTGCTCTCGGGCTTTTCCGAAGGCGTGGCCGCTCTGGCCGGCTCCCATGCGGGCGTGACGCCTTCGATCCTCCTCGCGGTCGCACGAAACGACGAGAACGGGTTCGGCGCCGCTCTCGAGACCGCGACCGAAGGCGAGCGGACGAGAGCCCTCCTGTGGGCCGCCTGCCTCGGACGGCTGGGCTTCGTGAGCGCGCTCCTCGAGCCGGGTCTTCCGTCCGGCGCCGCGCCCGCGAAGGGCAAGCCGACGAAAACCTCTCGCGCGGAGTCGGCGCTTGCCGCCGCCGCGCGCCTCGGCCACTGGGAGGTCGTCCGCCGTCTGCTCGAAGCGGGGGCGAATCCCGACGCGAAGGACTCCGAGGGGGACACGCCGCTTCACCGTGCCTCACGCCTGGCGACACCGGAAGGAGCGGACCTCGTCCGAGCGCTTCTCTCGGGGGGAGCTCCGGCACACGCCAAGAACTCGCACGACCACACACCCCTGGCCGAGGCGATCGGGTCGGGCAGCGTGGGCGCCGCGCGGGCCTTGCTCGCGGCCGGCGCCCGGCCCGGCTCCGAGGGGCCGAGCCTCTTCGAGACCGCTGCGGCGGGCGGCCCTACGGAGCTCCTCGCGGCCCTCGCCGACGCTGGAGTTTCCGTTGGCAAGGCGGGCGCCTCCGCGCTTCACGCCGCCGCCCGTTCGGGCTCGGCCTCGGCCATCGAATGGCTCGTCGCGCACGGAGCTCCCGTGGAGGCCCGGCGGGAGGGAGAGACGCCGCTCTACGCCGCGGCCTCCGCCGGAGAGACCGCCGCCGTGCGCGCGCTCGCCGCCGCGGGCGCGAATCCGAACGCGCTTTCCCAGGGCGAAACTCCCCTGCTCGCGGCCGCATCGGGCGGGCACGTCGAAGCCGCGAGCGCGCTCCTCGAGCTGGGCGCGAAAGTTCCCGGAAAGGGATCCCTCCCGATGGCCGTTGCCCGCGGCGACGCGGGTGAGGTACGTCGCGCGCTGGCCTCGAAGGAACGCGGGGACACGCGCGATCCGAAGACCTCGCTCACGCCGCTCGACTGGGCCGTGCGGCTCGATCGGCGCGAAGCGCTGGCCGTGCTTCTCGAAGCGAAGCCCTCGCGGGAGGCGCTCGACGGTGCGCTCCTCGCGGCCGCTTCGCTTTCGCGAGACGTGGCGCTGTCCGCCCTGCTCGCCGCGTCGACGGTCCCGGCGGACGCGCTGGGTCGCGCGCTGGCCGCGGCCGCGCGAAACGGCTCGGAGGCCGTGGCCGCGCGCCTCCTCGACGCTGGCGCCGATCCGAATTTCCGCGATTCCTCGGGACAGACGCCGCTCCTGATCGCCGCCGAGGAGGAGAACGACGGACTGGTTGCCCTGCTCCGCGCCCGCGGCGGAGATCCCGATCTCGAGGACCGCTGGGGCATCTCCACGCGCGAGCGGCTGGACGAGGACCCGGACGAGGAAGGAGAGGAGGAGGACGACGCTCCCCCGGCCCCGGCGCCCGACCACCCGGCCGCGACGCCGCACCGGCCGTACCGCAAGGCCGGGAAGCTCCAGGCCGCGGAGCGCGGCCTCCTCTCGGCCGCGCAGGAGGGGGACCTCGAGGGCGTCCGCGCCGCGCTCGCCGCGGGCACCGACCCGAACGCCGTCGACGAGCGCGGCACGTACCCACTGGGCGTCGCGCTTCGATACCCCCCGATCGTCGACGCGCTGCTCGCGGCCGGCGCGAACCCCAGCGGCACCGACGCCTCCCCCGCACTCCTCGCCGCGGCCTGGCAGCCCCACATTCCGAGCGGCCTCGCGCTCCTCGCGGCAGGCGCCCCGCCCGAGCCGCTCGACGACGGCGGACGCTCGGCGCTCATGAGCGCGGCAGCCCGCGAGGGCCGTGAGGCGCGCGTCGCCGCCCTTCCCGCGCGCGGCCCCTCGGTCCTGAGACCCGACCGGGGCGGCCGGACGCCCGTGACCTACCCGGCCACGGACGGGCACCCCGAAATCCCCCCCACGCCGCTCGCGGCGG
>CAZXSG010000561.1:0-3923 GCA_964643185.1 uncultured Holophagales bacterium | reverse complement strand
GGTCACGGCGGCGTTGTTGGTCGAGAGGGTCACCACCTTGCCGCCCGAGGGTGCCGCAGCCGTCAGCGTCGCCGTCCCGGTCACGGTTGTCGCCGCGCCACCGACGACCGAGGTCGGTGCGACAGTAACCGTGGAGAGGTTCTGTGCCAGCGCTCGCTCTCCTTCGGATCCGAAAAGGAGGCCAAAGGCAGCAGAAAGACCGAGCACACGACGAACACGCTTCGAGACGAGCATGGAGACTCCAGATTTCATGTGGTCCTTACTATTCGGCAAGAACCGCGCCACCGAAAAAACCAAGAACCCGGACAAATGGACCTACGAGAGAGAACCTGCACCCTACTTCATGTCGAGCGTTGGGGCCTGAATTGAGATGCAAGCGTGAGGTGGACTTCAGACGACAAAGAAAACCAATGAGTACGGGGCTTGGACCGGAGCGCGCCGAAACCGTTTCCACGCGATCTCGAGGATCTCGGGCAAGGTTACAAACCTGACCTCTGCCCAATGCAATCTATTTGACATGTGCCTTGCGTGTCAAGCCGTCGACTCGCTCGAGTTCCTTCATGCGATCGCAGCGCCGCGGCGCGTATCATGAAATCCGTGGACGGAGCGTTGCCCGGGTCGGAGATCGTGGAGCGGGGAATCGAGGACCTCGCGCGCGGGGTGGGGTCCCAGGAAGCGCTCCTCGTCTCGATCGGGGCACCGCGCCTGCGCCGGATCGGCTTCTCCATCCCACGGACGCTCCCAGCGCCCGAGGACAGCCTCTACGAGCTCCTGGCGCGCACGGACCCCGACTCGGCGCACTCGCGGTACAACGCCCTGATCCGGCGCCTCGTCTCTTTTGAGCGTGCGGCGGAATGCGGCGCCCGGTAGACGCCCAGCGGATCCGGAAGCTGATGGCCGCGCTCGGCGTTGCCGCACGCCGAGAGTCGCGCATTTACCTGGTGGGCGGAGCGACAGCCGTCCTCACCGGATGGAGGGCGAGCACCATCGACGTCGACCTGAAGATGGTGCCCGAGGACGACAACGTCCTGCGGTCGATCCCGCGGCTGAAGGAAGAGCTCGAGATCAACGTCGAGCTCGCGTCCCCAGACAATTTCATTCCCCCGGTACCGGGTTGGGAGGGTCGAAGCAAGTTCGTGACGCGCGAGGGCACGGTCTCGTTCCTTCACTACGACTTCTTCGCCCAGGCTCTGTCCAAGCTGGAGCGCGGCCACGAGAAGGACCTTGTCGACGTCCGGGCGATGAGGGACCGTGGACTGATCGACACGTCCCGCCTCCTCGGTTACCTCGCCGAAATCGAGCCGTTCCTCTACCGCTACCCCGCGGTTGATCCTGCGGCGTTTCGCCGAGCCGTCGATGCGTTTGTCAACGGAACTTCGGAGGCGCCTCGAAGTGAGGTTTAAGGCCCGGTGGTCCCCACCTTATCCGCTTCCAGCAACTGAACCCCGGACATTGCGCGACTGAGGCCTCCTACAGTCACCGGCCGGCGGCACTCCGGGGTGGAGAAGAGCTTAGCGGAGTCCATCTCCCAGGCTCCGCTCCCGTCCTCGCGCACGCAGACCATCACTTCGGAACCGCGGCGCCGCAGTTCGGCCGCCACGTTCGCGAAGCCGGAGGACATCCCGGTGCAGAGCCTCAGAACCTCCATCTGAACGAACCTGTTCAGCCATCGAGGCGCCTCCGGGTCCCGCCGATCGAAGACCTGGATCAAGTCGTCCTCGAGCTCCGCGATTCCCCCGAGGCAGACGGACTGAATCGCATCGAGCCTCCGGACGACCCTCTCTCGGCCCCAACGAGCGCTCCCCTCCCGTAACGCTCGTCGAACACTGCGTTCCTCACCGCTGCGCTCGCGCCGTCGAATTCCACACGGTCCAGCAGGGCGGGGAGGCTGGACCAGCCCAGGTTCGCGCCGGTCAGCAAGTCCCGATGCGGATAGAGCACTCGCGAAGGCAGAGTCTCCAGGAACTAACGAACCGATATCGCTTGTCGTTTCCGGGGACAGGCCGCTCCGGATCGCTTCCGTTACCGCATCATCCCGATCGTCGCCAGGCAGGAGCAGGGCCTGGCTCAGCCGCCGTTCGCTGGGCGTCGCTGGTTCCTTCCCACCGGGGCCGCCGGCCACGCCAGGAAGGGAAAGCAAGGCGAGCAGGGCCAGCAGGCCTCCGGCTCCCTGGATCCTTCCTCTCATCGATAAGACGGCTTCCGAAGAGGATGCGATCCAAGTCAACCGAAACCCGGCCCGGCGCAACTCCTCCTCGGCAGCTGCGACCACCCGCCTGAGCGATCCCGGATGGTCGCGGCCTTCGAGCTCCTTGGCGAGCGCGGCCGCCCACGGCTCGAGCCCCTTGGGCACTGCCGTCGACACGTCCCGGCAACCCTTGCGAATGACCAAGCCGGTCAAGCCTCTCAGTACCCGGCCTCGCAGTTCGGTGTCTTCCTCTCGAAGAGCTTTCCCCAGAGCGGAAAGGACGGCCGGGCAGCCCGAGTTGGCCGCCGTCGCGACTTGCAGGTCAACGTCCAGTAGTCTTCTCTCGACCCACCGTGGAGCGCGTGTCCGAACCTCATCCGCAACTTCCCGGGAGACCGGATACCCCTCGCCGATCAACCCCAGGATGTCCGACGAACTAACGCGAAATCCGTCGACTGTGACCTCACGTTTGGCCATGACCTCCACCATCAGGCGTCCCGGGTCGGGAGCCCCCTCGAGTGCGCACAGAGCCTGCAGCGGGCCGCTCCGTTGTTCGGAACCGAGAAGGGGCAAGAGAGTCGAGGCGAGGCGTCGGCAATTCCCGGCATACCGGCACCCCTGTACGGCCGCCTCGACACGCTCTTCGACCGAAACAGGAGGCTGCTCTTCCAACAGGGCCCCGAGGACGAGGGGTCGCGGGCCACCGACGCTCCGGAGCTCGAGTGCCACGCGCCACACCTGAAAACCCCGCATCTGGCCGTTCGTGAGCCCGAGCGTGCACGGGTGATCGCCGTGAAGGTCGCCGCAGCGAAGCGTCATTCCTCGTGAGGAGGGTCGAGGCACCGCAGCCAGCGATCTTCATCCCCGCCCTCGCACTCGACATCCTGCGTGGCTGATCCTATTTCCAGACGAAGAGCTTCACCGAGGCCACGAAGGTCACGAGACCCCATGCCGCGAGGATCGCGAGCGACACGGTCACCTCGCCGAGGCCGGCCCCGCCGTTGATCACGGCCCGGAGACCGTCGTTCAGCGCCGTGAGCGGCAGGGCGCGGATGAACGGCAGGGCCGCGTCGGGAAAGCGCTCGTAGGAGAAGAAGACACCCGAGAGGAGCCACATGGGCAGCATCACGAGGTTCATGAGGCCCGAGAGGCCCTCGATGGTGCGCGTGCGCGCCGCGATGAGGAGCCCCACGCCCGAGAACGCAAAGACGCCCACGAGGAGCAGAGTCCACAGTGCCAGCACGGAGCCGCGCACCGTGATGTCGAACGCGATGCGCGCGAAGCCCAGGATCGCGAAGACCTCGATCGGCAGATAGAAGAGCCGCGCCAGGATCTGCGAGAGCAGGTAGTGCCAGCGCTTCATCGGCGTCGCCGACAGCCTCTTCAAGAGGTTCCGGAGCCGCGCGTTGACGATGGGAAAGCCCAGGCCCCACATGGCCATGAGCACGTTCATGCCCAGGATGCCGGGGATCAGAAAGTCGATGTAGCGAGCCCCAGGCTCCTTCATCTCCTCGATCTTGCTCGCGGGCCGGTCGGTCGCACGGAACGTCGAGCATCTCGACGTGTCAGAGTCGCCCATCCGATTCGGCGGCGAGTGTGATTTCGATCCGCGACCGATCCTCTCGGAGAAGGACATGCGTCGCAGCGATCGCAACACGCAGCTCGACGTCGTCGCGGCCGAGCACGCGCTCGCCGACGCCGGCGCCCCCGACGTCGACGCGGCACGCGTCGCCAC
>CAZXSG010000560.1:2972-3932 GCA_964643185.1 uncultured Holophagales bacterium | reverse complement strand
CGACGACGAGGAGCCGCTCCCCCTCGAGCGTCGCGACGAGGAGCGGTGCATCGAACGCCGCGTCCACGCCCCTGGCGGTGCCCCCGGCGCCGTCCCGCGAAACGCGCTCTCCCGTGCCCGCGAGCGTTTCGACCCGGTTCGACTCGTCGAGGAGGACGGCTCGGATCCGGTTGTTCCCCGTGTCGGCCACGTAGAGCACGCGCCCGTCGGACGAGAAGGCCAGGCCCGCCGGGCTCGAGAACCGCGCCCTCGTGAACGGCCCGTCCTTGAAGGAGGCCTCGAGGGACCCGGCGACGAGGTCGTGGTAGTGCGCGACCGGGCGGAGCGGCGTGTGTGGCTCCGTGCGTTCCGCCCTTCGCACCTCCGCCGCGTGGAGGGGGCCGAGGAGCGTCGTTCCGAGAAGGAGCGCGAAAGCGGGGATCCCGAAGGGATCCCTGAGCGGTCCTACCGGACCGCCGGGGATCCTCAGAACCACTCGACCTTCTCGAAGAGGGACTCGGGTGGCTCACCGCCGCCGGAGCTGGCCGCGGCCCAGGCTGCGAGCCGCTCGCGCTTCGCCTGGACCTTGCCCACACGCTTCAGGCTGTCCCACTTGGGCTTCCCGTAGCCGTCCTTGACGAGGACGACGACGATGTCCACGCGCACGTCCCCGGGGTCGCTCCCGGAGAGCTTCGCCGCGACGAGCCGGGCCACCGAGCCGAGAAGCGCGCCCCTCACGATGGACGCGCCGTTCTTCGTCGGCTCGGCCGCGTCCCACAAAACGTGCACGTAGCCGGACTTCCGGGTGACGACGGCCTCCCCCGGGGGCGCTTGCGCTGCCGGCACCTGCGCTCCGGGCGCCTGCGCGGACAGCGCCTGCTCGTGCGGCTGCACCAGAAGAACGAGGGCCAGCGCGGTCAGGGCCCGGAAACGAGGACCCGTGTGAACTTCGCGACCTCCTCGAGGGGGTAAAAAAAGAGC
>CAZXSG010000560.1:0-2962 GCA_964643185.1 uncultured Holophagales bacterium | reverse complement strand
GCCGTTGACCACCACGCTGTCGTTCGCTTCCAGCCCGGAGGCAACCACGCCCAATCCTTCAACCACCGGGCCCAGCGTCACGTAGTTGGCGCGGGCCACGCTCTCGTTGTCGACCACGAGCTCCAAGTTGCGCACCTCCTCGCTGCCGATCGCCACGGCGGGCCCCCGCCGCGCGTCACCGGGAGCGCCCCAGGCGACCCGGCTCCCGCCCACCAGTCCCGGGGTGAAGGCCCCAGCGACCGAAGGGCCAGGCCGGGCCGTGCCACAGTCCACAAGGGAACATCGTGATCGCGAGGTTCAGGATCTTCCTGGGGGTTCCCTGTCGCCCCCCGCCGAGCGGAATGTAGATGTAGTCGCGGATCCAGGAGGAGAGCGAGATGTGCCACCGCTGCCAGAACTCGGCGATGTTCCGTGCCGCGTAGGGCGTGCGGAAATTCACGGGGAGCTCGAGCCCCAGCATGCGCGAAAGCCCGATCGCGATGTCACTGTAGCCGCTGAAATCGAAGACGATCCTCACCGAAAGGAGGGCCATGAGGAGCACGACGGAGCCCCGCGAAAGGGGGGCGGCCACGACGAGGGAGATGGCTTCGGCCGCCGCGTCGGCGACTACGAGCTTCTTCACGAATCCCAGGAGCGCCTGCCCCGCCCCCGACACGACGTCCTCGGGTCGTGGCCGCTCCAGACCGTTCTCCATCTGTGCGAGAAACGGCTGGAACCGCTTGATGGGACCCGAGACGATCGACGGGAAGTAGATCGAGAAGAGCGCGAACCGGAACGGATCACGAAGCGGGGCGCTGCCCGCGTACACGTCGGTCAGGTAGTGCACGAACTCGAACGTGAAGAACGAGATCGCGAGCGGCAGCGCCGGAGCCGTGACCGCGGAGAGACGCTCTCCGGCGGCTCCTCCCACGAGCGTCCCGAGCGTCCCGAGAAAGAGGGCCTGGTATTTGTAGAACAGCAGGCCGAAGACGGGAACGAAGAGGAACCCGGCGAAGAGCCGCCTTCGGGCCGGCCCCTCCGCTTTCCCGATGAGGATCCCTCCGATGAACGTGAGAACACCCATCGCGAAGACGGGCGCGATGCCCGCCGGACCGGCGAAGTGATAGTGGAAGACGGCGCTCAGCGCGAGCAGAACGAGGAACCTCAGCTTCGCGAGCGGCAGGATCAGGAGGAGGAGGAACGTGCAGGGAAAGAAGACCAGGAACCAGCTCGTGTTGAAGATCACGGGCGCTCAGAAGTCCACGTAGATGAACCCCGAGGACGACAGGTCCCCGGAGAGAACGAGAAGCAGGACGAGCCCGCAGAACGCGATCGCTCCCGCGACCAGCCCGCGCCTGAAGGACGGCGAACGGAGCCTCGAGCTCACCGAGCTCACCGAGTTCACCGCTCCCTCCCTCGCGCGGCGTCCATCGCAAAGGCGAGCTCCCCGGCGAGGCGCGCGTTCCCCTCCCCGGTGAGATGACAGTGATCCAGAAACGCACCGGCGGGAAGAGCATCGACGAGGTCTACGAAGCGGCCCCGGGGACCCAGGACCGACTCGGCCGCGCTCCTCACGAGGGCCCGGTTTCCCGCGAGGCGCGAGGGCGCGAGGGACGCCGTCTCGCCGGGGTTCTGTGGAACGAGCACGACCACCGTCGCCCCGGCGCCGTTCGCACGGCGCGACAGCAGCCTTCTTAGGGACGCGAAGGCCGGGGAATCCGGATTCCAGTCACGGTCTTCATAGAACGGGGCGATCCGGAGCCTGAGGAGCGAGGCCGTCAGGTCTTCGTCCTCCGCGGCCGGCAGGAGCCGCGCGAGACTCCGTTCGACGACGTCTTTCCTCGACGGGGCTAGGACGCGCGCGCGCAGGGCCTGCGAGACCAGGAAGAGCCTGGAGACGTCCGCTGCCGACTCGTAGAGGCGCCGGCCCAGCGCATCTCCCGTCTTTGCGGCCGTCGCGGACGTCGCGGGCGCTGCGGAGCGGCGTGCGGCCCGGAGGTCCTCCGCACTGGAGGGCAGGAGGGCTTCCCTCGAGAGCGCGTCTGCCGGAGGCTCGAAAGAGGCCGCGAACAGACGGAAATTGAGGAGCACGAAGACATCCGCGGGCGCGCCATCTCCCAGGCGTTCGGCGAGACCCTCGAGATCGGGGAGGGTGAGGCCGTCGGCCGAGAGAGAGCTGATCGGCATCCGCGTTCCAGGGCGGGCCGCGGGGGTTTCCCCCCGGGCCCGCGGGACCGGGTGCTGCAGGAGCGCGGTCGGCCCGGCGACGCTGTCGCCGAGGAGCCCGGTCGCGCCGCGGAGGGCGCGGGCCCGGGACCGCAGCTCGGCCAGCGTCGTGAGAGACCCCGAGACGTCGATCACGCGCGGGAGATTCCCCGATGAGACGAGGAGGCGCGCGCCGAGCTCGGCCGCGCACAGCAGCACGGCAAAGGCTGCAAGCGCTCCGCGGGCGAAGTCGCGCCGCTCGTCCGGCGAGGCCGGAATCACGCCGGACGGGACCTCTCGACCAGAAACGCCGTGACGGCGTCGATCGCGATCGCGAGGTTGCCGGCTTCCGTGTGACCCGAAGACTTTCGGGGCACGAACGAGTGGTCGCCGTCTGGAATCCAGGTCACCCGGATCGCCGGGGAGAGAGCGTAGCCGGCGACATCCTCACGGGTCCCGAACGGGTCCCGCTCCCCCTGGACGACGAGCGCGGGCGTGGCGAGGGCCGCCAGATGCGCGGTGCGGAGCTTCGCGGGCTGGCCCGGCGGATGGAACGGGTAGCCCAGACAGACGAGGCCCGAGACCTTCGCCTCGTCGGCGACGAGGCTCGCGATGCGGCCCCCGAGCGACTTGCCCCCGATCACGAGCGGACCCGGTGATGTGACGGCCGCGGTGCCGAAGGACGCCGCGCTCACTTCCGCCTCGGCGATCGCCTCGAGATAGGCCTCCCGGAGCACCGCAGGGCGGTCCGGCGCCCCGCGACGCGCGCCGTGTTCGC
>CAZXSG010000559.1:0-3932 GCA_964643185.1 uncultured Holophagales bacterium | reverse complement strand
GTTCACCGATCCTGTCGGGATCGCCGCGAGGTTCGCGACGTCGGACTCCAGCCACCGCACGTTCCCGAGGCCCAGCCGCGCGCGCTCGGCGTCGGCCATCGCGATCGCCTCCGGCGCGGCGTCGACGCCGATCACCTCCCGGCAGTGCCGCGAGAGGAGGAAAGAGATGTCCCCGCGCGCCGAGCCCAGCTCCACGACGACGTCCGAGGGCCTGGGAGAAACCACGCGCAGCACGTCCCGGTTCCGCTCCGCGTACTTGCGCGGCGGGTTCTTGAACCAGTGATGCGGGTGGAGACCCGCGTAGTAGGCCTCGTCGTAGAGGTCCCGCTCGAACGTCATCGCGCGGCATGTTCCTACAATGGCGCCGAATGAAGACCTCTCGTTCTCCCGTCACCATCGTCGGCGGCGGCTTTGCCGGCGTCGAGTGCGCGTACCAGCTCGCGCGCCGTGGCCACGCCGTGCGCCTCGTGGAGATGCGCCCCGTCCGCGGCACCGAGGCCCATTCCACAGACAAGCTCGCCGAGATGGTCTGCTCCAACTCCTTCCGCTCGGACAACCCGCTCAATGCCGTCGGTCTCCTGAAACGCGAGATGGAGTCGATCGGGACGATCGTCATCGAATCCGCGCGCCGTTCCGCCGTGCCCGCGGGGGACGCCCTCGCCGTGGACCGAACCGTCTTTGCCGAAACGATCACGAAGCGTCTCGCGGAGTTCCCCGAGGTCACGCTCGTGCGCGAGGAAGTCACCGAGCTACCCGAGCCGGGGGAGGGCTATGTCGTCATCGCGACCGGCCCGCTCACGTCCAAGGCGCTCGAGTCCTCGCTCCTCACGGCCCTCGGCGACCAGTACCTCTATTTCTACGACTCCATCGCGCCCATCGTGGAAATTTCTTCCCTCGACCTGAACGAGCTCTACGCGCTTTCGCGCTGGGGCAAGGGCAGCGGCGACGACTACCTCAACGTGCCGCTCTCGAAAGCCCTCTACGAAACGTTCGTCGCCGACCTTCTCGCGGGCGAGAAGGTGCCGTTCCACGACTTCGAGAAGGCCGTCTACTTCGAGGGCTGCCTCCCCATCGAGGCGATGGCCGAGCGGGGCATCGAGACACTGCGGCATGGCCCCATGAAGCCGTTCGGCCTGCCCGATCCGCGCACGGGCCGCGAGCCCTACGCCGTGGTGCAGCTCCGGCAGGACGACCTCGCGCGGACGCACATGAACCTCGTGGGCTTCCAGACGAAGCTCAAGGTGGGTGAGCAGCGCCGCGTGTTCCAGAAGCTGCCGGGCTTCGCGAACGCCGAGTTCGTGCGCTACGGCATGCTCCACCGCAACACCTACATCAACGGCCCCGCGCACCTCGACCGGCTCCTGCGCTGGAAGAAGAACCCGAACCTCTTCTTCGCCGGGCAGCTCACGGGCGTCGAGGGCTATCTCGAGTCCGCGGCCACGGGGCTCCTCGTGGGCACCTCGATCGCGCAGCTCCTCGAGGGGCGCGAGCCCGAGCCGCTCCCGTTCTCCACGGCGCTGGGCGCGCTCACGCGGCACGTGTCCACGGAGCGCACCACGGGGCGCTACGACCCCGCGAACGTCACGTTCGGGCTCCTCGACGACGCCGACGTGCCCGCGATTCGCGACAAGCAGGCCCGCCGCGCCGAGATCTGTCGCCGCGCGATGGAAGGTGCCACGACCTGGCGGGACCGCGCGCTGGGAACGCCCGTTTCGGTGTGACGCCCGTCACGATGCCTGCGGGGTGGCTAGAATCTCGCATTCTTTCGAGTTCGACGAGGCCGGTGGCCTCGACAGGAGGCGTCCGATGAACCGTGTGAAACGTCGTGTTACCGCTCTCGCCCTCGCGCTGGGCCTCGTTTCCGCCGGATCCGTCCGGGCCGCGGGTCCGTCGGAGGTCTTCGTCACGAACTGCGCCGTGTGTCACGGCGAGGACGGCAAGGGCCAGACCGAAGAAGGCAAGAAGAAGGGCGCCCGCAACCTCACCTCGAAGGAATGGCAGAAGCTCGAGAGCGACGCCGACATCACCAAGGTGATCACGAAGGGCAAGGGCAAGATGCCGTCGTTCGGCAAGAAGCTCTCGGCCGACGAGATCAAGGCCCTCGTGGCCGACGTCCGCGCGTTCGGCCAGTAGGGTTTCCGGGGCGATGAGCCTCGCGAGCGACATCGACGACTACACCGTCAACCTGCGCGACGAGCCGGATGTCTCGCCGCACACGCTGCGGGCGTACGGCGAGGATCTCGCGAGGTTCCTCGAGTTCCTCTCGGGCTATTTCGGCAACGCGCCGGACGCCGTCCTCACGGACGAGGTCGACGCCCTCGCCGTGCGCGCGTTCCTCGCGCAGCTCCGCAAGGAAGGCCAGGCGCGAAGCTCCATCGCCCGAAGGCTCTCCGCGCTCCGGGCGTTCTTCACGTTTCTCGTCCGGGAGGGGCGCGTCCGGGTCAACCCTGCGAAGGCGCTCGCCACGCCGAGGCTCGACAAGCCGCTCCCCAAGGCGCTTTCGCCAAGCGAGGCCAAGGCCCTCGTCGAAGCGCCGGACGAGACCCGGGCGCTGGGCCTGCGCGACCGCGCGCTGCTGGAACTGCTCTACGCCACGGGGCTCCGCGTCTCGGAGCTTGTGGGGCTCTCGCTCCGCGACATCGACTTCGCGTCCCGCCAGCTCCGCACCGTGGGCAAGGGCCGCAAGGAGCGCGTCGTGCCCTACGGCGAGAGGGCCGCCGAGGCGCTCGCCGCCTATCTGCCCGTGCGGCGCGAGCTGATGGCGACGACGCCGGCCGCGACGTCCCGGGGGACGAGGTGCGTAGCCCCGAAGGGGCGGAGCCACAAGATCGACGAGCCGCTCTTCGTGAACTCGCGGGGCGGCCGGCTCACCGACCGGAGCGTGAGGCGCCTTCTCGACCGCGCGATGTCGGCGGCCGAGGTCGACCGGCACGCCTCGCCGCACGCCCTTCGCCACTCCTTCGCGACGCATCTCCTCGCGGCTGGGGCCGACCTTCGCGCGATCCAGGAGCTCCTCGGCCATGCGTCGCTCTCCACGACGGAGCGCTACACGAGCCTCGACGCGGACCGGCTCATGGCCGTCTACCGGAAGTCCCACCCGAGAGGCGAGAGCTGACAGCTACCGGCTGACGATCTCTTCGATGAACGCAAACGCCCGAGGATCCCGCGACTGGCCGAGCCAGAAGAACGCGCGGGCGCGCACCTCGGGGTTCCTGTGCGTGCGGGCCACCGCGATGAGGCGTGGGATCCCCTCGTCTTTCGGGAGCTGCGACAGGCCGAACACGGCGGCCGTCTTCACCTCCGTCTCGGGGTCGTCCTCGATCGCGTCGGTCAGCGCGGCGATGCTCTTCTCGCCCGCGCGGTGAGCGAGCCAGAAGAGAGCCTGCGAGCGCACCTGGCTTTCAGGGCTCCGTTTCGCGAGAGTGAGGAGAGCGCTGAGGGCCGGCTCTCCGGCGTGCGCGGCCAGCGCGATGAGGGCGTCACGGTCCGAATCTCCGCTGCGCCCGGCCAGCCAGCCCACGCTCTCATCCGGGTCCACGGCCGCGAGGAAAACGACGGACCGGCCTCCGGCGTCGAGCGGACAGTCGGACCCGTACACGCGGATCTTCCCGACGCGGCCGTCCGGCGCCGCGAGCCGCACGAACACGAAGACGTGTTTCGCGGTGACGAGGTCTTCCCGGCGACGTCCGTCGAAGAACGTCTCTCCGCCCTCGAGCCGGCACCCGGAGCTGGACCCCGCGTCCGGCAGACGGTCGTAACAGCAGCTCTGGTTCCTGCGGCCCGCGGCGGGCACGGCCCACGCGACCCAGCGGGGCAGGGGCTCTTTGCTCTCCGCCGAGAGGGTGGCGGCGAGCGGTGCCGATGCGGTGCGCCTCGTGAGCGCCGCGTTCGGGAGGTTCGGCGGAGGGCGGGGCAGACAGACCGCCGCGAGG
>CAZXSG010000558.1:0-3939 GCA_964643185.1 uncultured Holophagales bacterium | reverse complement strand
CAGCGGGTTCCCTCGGTACGACAGAAACCCGCAGACGTTCCTGCCCAACATCTTCTGGGCCTAGCCCGCCGACTACAAGAAGGCGACCCAGCGCGTGTACGGGTCGAGCTTCGTGGAACTGCTCGTCGCGCCGTAGTCCTCAGAAGCGAAACCACGCTTAGGCCCAGAACGTCCGGCCGCCGTAACGCGCCACGAAGGGCTCGAGCGGCGGCGGCAGCGCCGTGATGTAGGAAATCGTGTCGTCGAACGCGTTCTTGAGGCCGCACCGCACAGTGAGCCCCGGGACGAGCTTCAGCACGCTGGCCGTGAGGTCCAGGGTGTCCCATCCTTCGGTCTTCGGCGTGCCGGTGAAACCGCCGCGGGTGCCCACGTGCGTGAGCCGGGCCGTGAGCTTCAGCCAGGGCGCGGGGTCGGTGTAGAGCGTCACGTTCGCGAGCCAGCGGGAGGCCGTCTGCACGTCGCGCGTGAAGCGGCGATCCTCGGGGTCGACGTAGGAGACGTTGCCCGACGCGCGGATGCCGTCGGCAATGTGCTGCTCGAGCTCGAGCTCCACGCCCCGCGTCCGCGCGCTCACGGAGTTCGAGAACGGCACGCCCGGGGCCGCGGGTGGCTGCAGCATCTTGCGGAGGTCCGACTGGAACAGCGTGACGCGCGCGACATAGCCGCTGGACCTCCGGATGTAGCTGAGCTCGGCCGTGCCGATCGTCTCCACCTCGATGCTGGCCTCCTCGCCCGTCGAGTACAGCTCGAAGAACGTCGGCGAGCGGAAGCCCTCGGCGTACTGCGTCTTCAGGATCTGCTTGTCGTCGAGCTTGTACACGAGCGCGAGGCGCGGCGTGAACCGCGTGCCGATGTCGCTGAAGTCGTCCACGCGGGCTCCGGCCGTGACGGTCAGCCGGCTGGTCGCCTCCCAGTGGTCCTGGATCGCGACGCTCGCGTGGTGCCGGTTGATCCCCCGGATGCTGGCATCGAACACCGGGGGGAGCGCGAGGCTCGCCGTGGCGATGTGCGCGTGCGTGTACCCCGTCGTGAAGATGAGGTTGTGGCCGGACACCCGGTACCTCAGGTCGACTCCGGCCGAGAAGCTCATCCCGTCGTACTTCTTGCCGCCGATCTCGTCGTCGTTCCGCAGGAGCCCGGCGTGGACCTCGAGGCGGAGAGGCGTCGACAGGTCGTGGGCGTACCGCGCTTCCGCCGCGATGCGGCGCTCGTGGTACGTCGGCGCCCCGTCCACCGGGGCGACGTGATGGTCGGCTTTCAGGGCCAGGGCGTTCAGGGTCAGCCCGCCGATCCCGGCGGAGAGCCGTCCGAAGCCGCGCTGCTCGTCGGCCCTTTCGGGGCCGCGGAAGTCCACATCGTTCGCGTCGAAACCCGAGAGGCCCACGCTGAGGTGCCGGCCCCCCGTGCCCGACCACGAGGCCTGAGCGCCTCCGGTGAGCTTCTGGCTCTCCGCCGCGCCGAACACGCGGGTCTCTTTCCGGCGCGTCACGATGTTGAGGAGGCCGAGGTAGGCGAAGTCGCCGTGGATCGCGGAGCCCGGGCCGCGCATGAGCTCGAGCCGTTCCACGTCCTCGATGGGCAGAAGGAGGATCGAGCTGTTGGTGCCCGCGCTCTCCTGGTTCAGCGGAACGGAGTCCACGAGGATCTTGATGTTTCCGCTGTTGAAGATGAAGTTGATGCCGCGCACGAGGATGAGCGGGCTCCCGTACACGTCCCGCAGAGACTGGACCCCCGGCACGAGCGACAGCGCCTCGAGCACGTTGCGCACGCCGAGGGCTTCCAGGTCGTCCCCCTGGAGCACGGTGACCATGCCCGGCACGAAGTCGTGGTTCATGCGCGTTCTGGTGGCGAGCTCGGTCTCCTGCTTCAGCAGGGCTTCGAGCTCGGCTCCCTCGTCGACGGTGCCCTGCTCCTGTGCAGCGAGCGGCGCGGACACGAGCGTCGCGAGGAGGAGAACCCTCCCGGCGATCCCATGGGATCGCCCGGGCACGCGAAGGCGGAGCCGAAGCGCATCGAACATGTTGAACTCGATTCGAGCGCCGATTCTAGGACTCCCCGCGCCCTCCCGGCGAGCCCGAAAAGGCGCGGAATATCATCTATCGTGATCGCATGAGCGGGCGGCGCGGCGGAAGAACCCCAGGCGCGTTCCTGCTGGCGCTTTGCGTCGCGTCCGCGGTCTTCGCGTTTCCCCATCCGCTCCGGGCCGACGCTCAGTCCGACCGGCGCGTCGAGCTGGGGCTGAAGCTCTTTCGCACGCTGCTCCAGGCCGACCTCGACCTCGCGAAGAAGGCCACCGACGGCAAGCTGCTCGTCGTGTTCGTCCACATCGACGACGGCAAGCGCGCCGCCGAGCTCGCGAAGGAGTTCGGGAAGAAGGAGATCCTGGGCCTGCCGCTCGAGGTCGTGACGACGGCAGACGGCTCGCTCGCGGCGTTCGAGAAGCGCCCGCCGGCCGGCATCTTCCTCACGCAGGCGCCCGATTCCAAGACCCTTGCCGCGATCGTGAAGGCCGGCATCGACCGTGGCGTGATCGTGTACTCCCCGTTCGAGGGGCACGTCGAGAAGGGCGTCCTCGGCGGCATCTCGGTGGAGGCCCAGGTGCGTCCGTACCTCAACGAGGCCACGCTCAACGCGTCGCGCATCTCGCTCAAGGGCTTCTTCCTCAGCGTCGCGAAGGTCTACAAATGAAGGGCCCGAGCGCTCTGGTCCGCCCCGACACCGACGGCTCGCGGGGAATCCTCGTGGCCGTCGGCGTCATCTTTCTCGTCCTGGGGCTCGCCGTCGCGGGGCTCATGAGCTTCTATCGCAAGGCCGGGCTCGAGCCGCGCCTCCGGCAGGAGGCCATCGCGAACGCCGAGATCCTCGCGCGCTCTCAGGCCAACGTCCTCGCCGGCGCGCTCCGCACGGGGACCGGCGACGAACGGGTGCGAGCCGTTTCGGCCGCGATCGACGAGCTGCTCCTCCTGCGCGATGCGGAAACCGGCACGCCGTACTTCCAGAGCATCCAGCTCACCGTGGACTACGACACCGTGAACGAGCCCGTGGGGTCTCTCGATGTGCGCCGCACGGCGGGCACGGGCAGCGAAGGCGGCTTTCCCGCCAGCGTGGCGATCTACGACTCCTCGACCGACGAGCTGCTCGCCGAGGCGCAGTTCCGGGTGAGCGACCGCGTGTTCCAAGAGCTGAGCCGCAACGTGAGGCGCGAGCTCCTCCGCGTGACGATCGCCGTCGAGGTGCTCCTCGCGGTGCTCTGGGTGGTCCTCGTGCTGCTCCTTCGCAAGCTCCAGCGGGAGACCCTCGAGAAGGATCGCGCCGAGCGCGAGCTCTCGCGGCAGGAGCAGCGCTACGAGCGCCTCGTGGGCAGCCTCAGCAACTACTTCGTCTACCGCAAGGACCCGTTCGGCGCCGTCACGCAGGTGAGCGATTCGGTGAGCCGCGTGCTGGGCTATTCCCCGGCCACTGTGGTTCAGAAGTTCTCGCGGGCGCTGGCCGCACCGGAATCGCCCGCCGGAGTACCCGCCGAACGGACGTTCGAGATCGAGCTCACCGACGACCGCGAGATGCGCCACCGCATCGAGCTGTCGGAGGTGTCGGTGCGCGACGAGGCCGGAGAGCTCGTGGCGTTCGACGGCATCGCGCGCGACATCACCGCGCAGCGTCTCCTCGAGGAGGAGCTCCGCAACGCCAAGGAGCTGGCCGAGGCCGCGAGCCAGGCCAAGAGCCAGTTCCTCGCGAACATGAGCCACGAGATCCGTACGCCGCTCAACGCGATCCTCGGCATGACGGGGCTCGCCATGAAGGTGGCCGTCTCCGATCGGCAGAAGGACCACCTCGAGAAGATCCGCACGTCGGGGCGGCACCTGGCCGAGATCATCGAGGACATCCTCGACCTCTCGCGCATCGAGGCCGGGCGCATGGCCATTCAGCAGCAGGAGTTCG
>CAZXSG010000557.1:0-3948 GCA_964643185.1 uncultured Holophagales bacterium | reverse complement strand
GACGGCGTCTTCACCAATCTCGGAACGAAGGACGGCCTCCCGGACGACCAGGTGTGGTCCGTGTGCCCCTCGCGGGACGGAGGATTCTGGGTGGGCACCGCCCGTGGGCTCGTGCGGCTCGGCAAAGGGCCGCCCGTCGTCTACAGCACAGCGAACGGCCTGCCCGACAACCAGATCTGGACGCTCGAAGAGACGCGCGACGGCGCGCTGTGGATCGGCACGAACGGGGGCCTCGTGCGCCTTCTCGGGAAGGCTCTCACCATCTTCACCACGGCGGACGGGCTGTCGTCGAACGTCATTCACGCCCTCCACGAGGATTCGAAGAGGCAGCTCTGGGTGGGCACCACCGGCGGCCTCGACCGTTTCGCAGGAGGTTCTCCCGGATCTCCGGCGTTCGTATCTCTGAGGCGCAAGGACGGTCTTTCCGACGATCAGATCCTCACGATCTACGAGGACCGCGCGGGCAGCCTCTTCGTGGGGACCAAGACGGGCGGCCTCAATCGGCTCAGTCGGCTCGCGGGGGGCCGGATCTCGTCGCTCACGACGAAGGAAGGCCTCGCCGGCAACAACGTCGTCGCGATTCGCGAGGACCGCGAGGGAAACCTGTGGGTCGGTACGAACGGCGGCGGCATGAGCCGGCTCAAGGACGGTAAGTTCACGGTGCAGGCCAAGAGGGAAGGTCTGCCCGACGACTTCACGAACACCGTTCTCGAGGACCGCAAGGGGCGCGTGTGGATCGGCACCGGCGGCGCGGGCCTGAGCGTTCTGGAAGACGGCGTCTTCAGGACCCTGACCACGAAGGACGGGCTCGCGAGCGACACGATCCTCTCCCTCCTCGAGGACTCGAAGGGCGCGCTCTGGGCCGGCACCGCGAATGCCGGGGTGAACCGGATCGAGGACGGACGCGTGACAGCCCATTTCTCGACGAAGAACGGCCTCTCGAACGACCTCGTCCGCGTGATGATCGAGGACCGGCAGGGCACCCTGTGGCTGGGCACGAGCGGCGGCCTCAACCGCATCGGCCAGGGCAAAGCGACCCATGTGCCCGGCCTCCCGAACGACACGGTCACCGCGCTCTACGAAGACGGCCTCGGACGGCTCTGCGCCGGCACCTACGGTGGCGGGCTCAGCATCCGCGAAGGCGACGGCTTCCGGTCCTACACCACGAAGGACGGCCTCACGAGCAACATCGTGAGGGTGATCTTCGAGGACGGCACGGGCGATGGCAGCCTGTGGCTGGCGACCGAGGGCGGCGGACTCGTGCGCTTCCTGAACGGCCACTCCACGGCCGTCACCACGCGGGAAGGCTTGTTCGACGACACGGCCTTCAACGTCGTGGACGACGGGCTCGGGAACCGCTGGCTGAACGGAAACCGCGGCATCTACCGCGTGAGGATGAAAGACCTGCGCGACGTGGCCGCCGGCCGGAGCCGGAGCCTCACCTGCTCCTCCTGGGGCACCGCGGACGGCCTGCCCAGCGCCGAGGCCAACGGAGGCCCCAGCCCGGGGGCGATCCGCACCCGCGATGGCCGGCTGTTCTTCGCGACGCTCAAGGGCATCGCCTCGATCGATCCCGCGGCGATCCGGTTGAACCTCGCTCCGCCCCCCGTGCTCATCGAGGACTTCATCGCCGACGAGCGGCCCGTCCCGCTTGGACCCGGCATCCTCGTTCCGCCCGGCACGCGGCGCGTCGAGATCCGTTACACGGCGCCCAGCTTCACCGCACCGGAGAAGGTCCGCTTCAAGTTCCGCCTCGAAGGCTACGACCCCGCGTGGGTCGAGTCAGGAGCACGGCGCTCCGCGTACTACACCAGCATCCCGCCCGGTCTCCACACGTTCCGGGTGATCGCCTGCAACGAGGACGGTCTCTGGAACGAAACGGGGGCGTCGATCTCGTTCACGGTGGGCGCTCGATTCGTCGAGACCCGCACGTTTTATCTGTTGATCGCCCTCGCCGTGCTCACCGCAGCGCTCTCGATCCACTGGACGCGCGTGGCCGTTCTCCGCGCGCGGGAGCGCGAGCTCGTCTCCCTCGTGGACGAGAGGACGAAGAGCCTCCTCGAGGAGAAGGTGAAGACCGAGGAGGCGAACCGGGCCAAGAGCGCGTTCCTCGCGAGCATGAGTCACGAGCTGCGCACGCCGCTCAACGCGATCCTCGGCTACAGCGAGATGCTGCAGGAACTGCTCATCGAACGCGGCGCGACGGACCTCACGGCCGACGTCGTGAGAATCCGGCGCGCCGGCAAGCACCTTCTCGGGCTCATCAACGACGTGCTGGACCTCTCGAAGATCGAGGCCGGGCGTATGGAGCTCTCCCTCGAAACGTTCGCGATCCGGGACGTCGCCCTGGACGCGGCCACGACCGTGCGCTCGCAGATCGAGAAGAACGGAAACGTCCTCGAGGTCGACGCTCCGGACGACCTCGGCACGATGCACGCCGACCCGACGCGCGTGAAACAGGTGCTCCTCAACCTCCTCGGCAACGCGGCCAAGTTCACGAAGGGCGGACGCGTCGGTATCTCCTGCCGGAGAGAGGGCGAAGAGGTCGTCTTCCGCGTGGCCGACACCGGGATCGGCATGGCCCCCGAGCAGCTCGCCCGCCTCTTCCAGGTGTTCTCGCAGGCCGACTCCTCGATCGCGAAGAACTACGGAGGCACCGGGCTGGGCCTCGCCATCAGCCGGCTCCTCTGCCAGATGATGGGCGGCGACGTCACCGTCACGAGCGTCGCCGGCAAGGGGTCGACGTTCACGGTGCGGCTGCCCGCCGTGGTCTCCGAGCGCCCTCCGGGCTGAGCCGGTATCGTGCGGCGGGTACGGAGGCCTGCATGCCGGAGATCTACGTGAGCACCGACGTCGAGACCGACGGCCCGATCCCGGGCCCGAACTCGATGCTCAGCTTCGGCTCGGCGGCCTACACCGCGGAGAAGGAGCTCGTCTCGACGTTCACGGTGAACCTCGAGACGCTGCCGGGGGCCGCCCCGCACCCGGAGACCGAGACGTTCTGGAAGGCGAACCCCGAGGCCTGGGCGGCCTGCCGCACGAGCCCCGAAGACCCGGCCGTCGCGATGCCCCGCTACGTTCGCTGGGTGAAGGGCCTGCCCGGAAAGCCCGTGTTCGTGGGCTATCCCGTCGCGTTCGACTTCCTGTTCGTCTATTGGTACCTCATCCGCTTCGCGGGAGAGAGCCCGTTCAGCCACAGTGCGCTCGACATGAAGACGTACGCCATGGTCCTCCTCGGGAAGCCCTATCGCGAGAGCACGAAGAGGAACATGCCGAAGCGCTGGTTCGACGCCCTGCCGCATTCACACGTGGCGCTCGACGACGCGATCGAGCAGGGCGCGCTGTTCTGCAACATGCTGAAGGAGCGGCGGGAACAGAGCTAGGGCTTGCGCGCCAGGATCGCGTAGCGCCCCTTGTCGCGCCCGGACGTCGGCTCGTTCAGGAACTCGGCGCGGACGGTCACGAACCCGCAGCCTGCGAGCAGCTCGAGCACCCGCTCGGGCGGGAACGAGTCGTAGAAGAAGGTCTCCCCGAACATCGTGTCCGTGAATGGCGGGTGCTCCGAGCCGCCGACGGTGATCGCAAGCCGGCCTCCGGGCTCGAGGAACGAAGCCATGCGCGACAGGAGATCCGGGTGCTTCGCCCGCTCGAGGTGGAACAGAGTGTCCCAGCAGGGGACCCCGGAAAACCGCGATTGACTCCCGAAGTCCTCGATGCGGCGGTCGATCCACGTCCCGTCACGGAGCTTGTAGCGTTCCCACGCCTTGCCGACAGTTAGTCCGATCAGCAGGGCGACAAGCGCGGCGAGAAGCGGAGCGTAGGAGCTCATGAGTTGGTGGTGTTCGCGACGCGGGCCTCGGCCAGGTAATCGTCGACGATGTGGTCCCAGATCCGCTGAGACCGCAGAACCAGCTCGATCAGCTCGCGCGCCGCGCCGTCCCCGGCCCC
>CAZXSG010000556.1:0-3953 GCA_964643185.1 uncultured Holophagales bacterium | reverse complement strand
CCGGGACCCCGGCCGAATCGGACTGGCCGCCGACGACGCGGTTGCACCACGGGTCGACCGCTACGGCGTTTCCGGAATCGTTGACCGTCGCGCTGAGGATCGGGGGGTAGACGAGCGCCGTGCCGTCTCCCGTGAGCTTGGTGACGAACGCGTCCGAAGGCGGACCTCCCGAGGGCCCCGCCGGGAAATCGGCCGAGGCGGTGTATCCCGTGACGATGATGGCTCCGTCCCGGTCCACGGCCACGCCGTTGACGGTGTCCCGGTCGTTGCCACCGACGAATCCCGAGAAGCGGAGGATCGGGTCGATGACGAGCGGGAATGCGGGGTCGTGGCCGGCGGTCGCGATCGTCACGACGCCCGTTGGCGAGAGCCGGTAGGACGCGGCAATCGGCTTGCGGCCGGACGCGAGGTCCTGGTAGGCGACGGGCCGTTCGAGACGGAAGAGGCCGCTCCCGGTGCGGAGGCCGAGGGATCCGTCAGCCTGGAGCTCGGGTCGCCCGCCTTCCTCGCTGCCCTCGAGGCTCAACCGGATCTGCGCAGGGTCCGCGCCGGGGGCCACGACGAAGTCGTGCTCGAGCGCGCCCCCCGTTCCGTAGTGAACGAGGTCGATCCCGGGCCAGGGCCCGTCGACCGCGACGCGGGCATAGCCGCGCGTCGTGATGGCCCGACGGCCCTCGTAGAAACGCAGGGTGCCGGGCTGCTCGGACGCGCCCGACGTCTCGGCGTTCGGGTCCGCGCCCAGGAAGCGGAGCGTGACGATCGAGGAGCCCGTGACGGGTCGCGGGGCGCGAGGGCCTTCATCGATCTGGGCGCAGCGCACGACCCGCCTCACGACCACGCGGTCGGGCAGGACCCACGCCGTGTAGCCAGGTCCGCGGGCGAGGAAGCGGGCTTCCTCCCAGGTCTGGCCGCGGTTCTCCTCGAAGGAGAGGGGAAGCCGGTTCAGGAGGCTCGCGCCGTCGGGCGGCGTTGCCGCCTGCACGCTGGAACCCAAGAGAGATAGGGCGAGAACGGCCGAAGAGACCGACGTTTTCATCGTTTCCCCCGAGGCGGCCCGTGCCGCGCGAGACCTGGCAGACCCATGCAATCTTAGTTCCGTGAAGGTCTCGTGAGGTTGCTGAAATGAACAAACGCCCCGGCAGGCGGATACGGCCTGCCGGGGCGTTGCAGGAGGAGGACCCGAACGGCTAGAAGCGGATGCCCACCGAGACCCGGAAAAGCCGCGGCTGCTGATAGCTCGCCGGGCTGGCGGCCTGGCCCGTGGTGACGAACCGGCAGGGGACGTTCGAGGGGAGGCCGTTCGCGATGCAGTAGGCCGAGCCGGCCGCCAGGTTCTGGAACGCGTAGGACCAGTGGCCGTTCGTGGGCACCGGGATCCGCGAGGCGATGGGGATGTCGGTGATCTGGACGGGCTGGTCGGTGAAAGGGTTGAACTCGGCGAACGCGGCGTTTCCCGCGCTCGAGCGGGTGCGCACCGAGGAGCCCACGGACAGGACCGCCTGGTTGTTGAAGAGGTTGAGCACCTCGGGCTGCAGGAAGAGCTCGACGTTCTTCAGCGCCTTGATCGAGATGTTCAGGGCCAGGTCCGTGCGCCAGACGTCTTCCGTCTTGAACGCGTCCCGTGCGGTGAACCAGTAGCGAACGGTGGCCGGTGCCGAGATGTAGCCCGGGACGTTCTGGGCGAAGTACTGTCCGGCCGCGTTCGTCGTGGACACGGTGCCGTTCAGGCCGTAAGGGGCGCCGGCGTCGTAGCTCTGGAGGAGCGAGACGTTGACTCCCAGGAAGCTCGACCGGATCGGCGTGTCCCAGACGACCCACGCCCGCGCCTTGTGGCGGCGGTCGATCGAGAGGTCGCCCATCGGCGCGTACCAGCTCGTTTGGAAGAGCTCGGGGTAGAGATCCGTGTCGGCCGCGACCGGGCCGCTCGCGGAGTTCTCGCCCTCGAAATTGCCGCGGGCCCTCGACAGCGTGTAATTCCCCTGGAACGTCAGAGAGTCGGAGGGCCGGACGCTGAAGCTCAGGTTGAGGCCGTAGTACTTCCGCTCCACGGTATCGGTGTTGTCGATGACCGTCTTGTCGAACGTGCGCGTCACACCCGCGAGCGTGCCCGAGACGGTGCCGGTGCCCGCGTTGACGAACTGCCCGTAGAAGTCGCTGCTCTTCCTGTAGATGCCGTCGAGCCTCACGAGGGCCCGAGGACCGAACCGCTTCGTGAGGCCGGCCGTGAGCTCGTCGGTGCTCGGCGAGGCCAGACCGTCGGCCGCGATGTTGGGGTTCAGTCCCGGAATCGTGGGGTTGCCCCGCACGGGCCGGCCCGTGCCCCCGTTCGCGTGGAACCAGTCGAAGAGCGTCTGGAGGGCCTGGGCCGTCGTCTGGAGCGTGCTGGTGGGAGCGTTCGCGTCCGGGTTGATGCTGGGGCCGCGGTAGTCGAAGTCCACGTTGCCGGCCTGGCCGCCGACGGCACCGGCATCGGCCTGGTTGTTCGCGAGGCCCGCGACGTAGCGCGCGTAGTAGCCCTGGACGACGAGGCCGCCGTCCCCCGCGACGTCGTACACGAAACCCAGCCTCGGGCTGAATTTCGAGTCCTTGGCCGTCACATTGCCCGAGCTGTCCGTCCCGTCGTTCTTGTCCCAGCGCAGGCCCAGGTTCACGGAGAGCCGATTCGTCACCTTCCACGTGTCGTTCAGAAAAGCCGAATGCGTGACGAAGCTGGTGCCTTGCGAATCCTGCAGGATCGGGGTCCACCGGATGATCGTCGTCGAGTTGCCGGTGGGCGCGCCCAGGAGGCGCGGATAAACGACGCCGTCCCGGATGATCGCTCCCGTGCCGACGATCCGGTAGTCGCTCCCCGACTGATGGTTGTTCGCGAGCCGGATGTCCTCGAAGTTGTCGTAGCCGGCGACGATCGCGTGCGAGCCGAGGCTCTTCGTGGAGAGGAAATACGTACCCTTGACGAGGATGTCGCGGTTGTCGCGGGCCTCGTCGGTGCAGACACCGCAGAACGTCGGGGACCAATAACGCACGCCGTTCGTGTTGTCGATCATGAGAGTTCCGCGGATGAGGTCGGTGAACTTCGCGCCCGAGTTCCGGAACGTGAATTTGCGGTTCGAGTACTGGGCCTCGACGAACAGGTTGTCCGAGAGCGTGCCCGTGTAGTTGCCGGAGTAGAGCTCCTGGGGCGTCTCGCGGTCGTTGAAGCTCGCGACGTCGTACACGCCGGCGGCGCTCGGGAACACGTTGCCGAGGTCGATCTGGTCGATCTTCTGGTAGTTCGCGAGGAGCGTGTGTCGCTGTGCCAGTGTGAGCGTGAGCTTGCCTTCGTAGCGCTTCTGGTCGGTGCCCGTCACGACGGAGGCGCTCACGGGCGCCGCCGTGGTGGAGTTGCCGACGGGCTTCGTGAGCCGGCCCGCGCCGAAGAACCACAGGATGTCTTTCACCACGGGGCCGCCGAGTGTCGCCTCGTAGGTGGGAACGATCTTGTCGACGAGGTTCTCGGCGCTCCGCCCCGTCGCGGGAGAGAGGTAGTCGGTCGTCTTCTGCCAGTCGTCGTTCGAGAACGACGTGCGGAACGAGCCCGAGAAATCGTTGCCGCCGCTTTTGGTGAGCACGTTCACGACCCCGCCCGCGAAGCGGCCGTACTCGGCGCTGATGCCCGACGTCGAGGTCGTGGTCTCCTGCACGGCGTCCTCGATGAAGAGGTTCAGCGCCTGGCCGCGGAGGTTCTCGTTCACGACGACGCCGTTGATGAGGTAGAGGCTCTCGTACGACTGTGCGCCCGAGATCGTGACGTTGCCTCCGGGGCCGCTGTTGTTCGTCCCCGCCGCGAGCAGCACCGACTGGGTGGTGTTGCGGGCGATGGGCAGCGTCTCGATGGTGTCCTGCGGGTGCGTCCCGGCTCCCTGCTGGGACGTCGAGCTCCGCTCCCGGCTCGCCACGACGAGCGTCCCGGCCCC
>CAZXSG010000555.1:0-3958 GCA_964643185.1 uncultured Holophagales bacterium | reverse complement strand
TCGGTCCCCGGCGCGGCCTCGCGACGGCCCAGGACGAGCGCATCCTGAACGAGAAGAGGCGGCACGGGGACCGGCCCTACGACACGCATCCCATCCGTGCGGCCAGCCTCGCGGATCTCGACCGGCTCTTCTTCGAGGAGACCTACCTGCCCGCGGCCGTCGCGCGCGGTGTGCTCGCCGCCAACGACCGCAGCTACGAACAGCGCCTCGCGGCCACGGGGGTGAACTCCGCCGTCGCCGGTCTCGGGCCCGGCGTGCTGGGCTTCCTCGTCCTCGGCAGGAGAACCCGCGATTTCCTCCCGGGCGCGTACATCCAGTTTCTCCGAATCGCGGGAGGCGAGCTCTCGGATCCGATCCTGGACGAACAGGCCATCGACGGGCCGATGCACGAGGTCCTCCGGCGGATCGACGACAAGCTCGTCGCCCACAACCGGACCGCCGTGGACATCACGACGGGCTCGCTCGAGGCTCGCCGGGAGCTCTACCCCATGTCGGCCCTCCAGCAGCTCGTCCGCAACGCCGTGCTGCATCGGACCTACGAAGCGACCAACGCTCCCGTGAGGGTCACGTGGTTCGACGACCGCATCGAGATCCAGAACCCCGGCGGCCCGTACGGAGCGGTCGGCCTCGAGAACTTCGGAGAGCCGGGGGTCGTCGACTACCGGAATCCCGGCCTCGCCGAGGCGCTGCGCACGCTGGGCTTCGTCCAACGCTTCGGTGCGGGTATCGCGATCGCCCGCGCGGCACTCCAAAAGAACGGCAACCCGCCCCTCGAATTCCGGGTCGAGCCCAACTGGGTCGCGGCGATCCTGAGAGCCTCTTCGTGAAGACGATCGCCTTCTTCAACAACAAAGGCGGCGTCGGAAAGACGTCGCTCGTCTATCACCTCGCGTGGATGTTCGCCGACCGCGGTCTCTCGGTCCTGGCCGTCGATCTGGATCCTCAGGCGAACCTGACCGCCATGTTTCTCGACGAGGAACGCCTCGAGAACCTTTGGCCCGACGCAGGCGAACGGAAGACGATCTTCGGCGCGATCCAGCCGCTGCTCGAAGGCACGGGCGACATCGCAGACCCTCACGTGGAGGAGATCGACGGGCGCCTGGGCCTCCTCGTTGGTGACCTGAAGCTCTCGTCCTTCGAAGACGAGCTGAGCGCGCAGTGGCCCAACTGTCTCGACGGGAAGCCCCGCGCGTTCCGCGTGATCGCGTCGTTCTGGAGGGCGATCGAGCGGGCCGCCCTCGAACGTGAGGCGACGGCCGTTCTCATCGACGTGGGCCCCAACCTGGGTGCCATCAACCGCGCAGCAATGGTGGCCGCGGAGCATGTCGTCATCCCGCTCGCCCCAGATCTCTACTCGCTTCAAGGGCTCAGGAATCTCGGCCCGTCGCTCCGGCGTTGGCGCAGCGAGTGGAGCGCCCGACTCGGGAAGAGGCCGCTCGATCTGGCGTTGCCTCCGGGCAGGATGACGCCGGCCGGATACATCGTCATGCAGCACGCCGTTCGATTGGACCGGCCCGTGAAAGCCTATTCCAAGTGGATGGCCCGAGTCCCCGGCGTCTACAGGGAGTCCGTGCTCGACGGGGATCCGATGGGAACCGTCGAGGTTCAGAAGGACCCGCACTGCCTGGCCCTCCTGAAGCACTACCGCAGCTTGATGCCTCTCGCCCAGGAGGCCCACAAGCCGATGTTCTTCCTCAAAGCGGCCGATGGCGCGATCGGCAGCCACGCTGCGGCTGCGGCGGATTGCTACGACGACTTCAAACTGCTCGCGGAGCGGGTCGCGGCCCGGGCCGGAATCGGGCTGTCGTAAGAGACGTGCTCCGTCCGTCGGCCACAGCACGCGACGGCGCGTTCGTCCTCGTACCATTCGAGACGCCGCAGGACGGCTTCTGGTTCGACCTCGGCACCCCCGAACGGCTCGCGCACGCGGAATCCGTGGTCCGCGGCCAGTCCGTGTAGCGCGACACTCGCTCTGCGCCGCGTCGCGGGCCGGTTCACAGGCGCCTCTGCCACGTTCGCGCCGCCGCCATCCAGTCCAGGATCTGGATGCGCCCGGTCGTGGGGCTCACCCGCACACACGTCTGCCGGCCCGTTTCGTCGGAGAGGTAGACGGTTCCGGGCGACGCATCCCCAACCGGCGAGAACGTGCAGATCGACGAGCGGCCGGACCGGATGGGCACGCCGCTCGCGAGCGGCGCGCCCGAGGGGTCGGGGCCGTCGAATCCCGGCACGAACGAGAACGAGACGCGCGTGTGCCGCGCCTTCATCGCGACGGGGCCGAAGATCAGCCGGTCGACTCCCGAAAGGATGTCGGCCGTGAGAACCCCGTTGCCGTTGCGGTCCTCGTACACGGAGAACTCGATATCGCGGGCCACCGCCACCCAGCGCACTCCCGTGTCGCGCCGCTGCTGCGCCGCGTGGGACCTCGCGAACATGAAGACGTGCGCCACGTCGCGCGCGGCGGCCTGGAGCGTGAGCTGCCGCGCGAGGGAAGAGACGGCCGGGGTCGCGATGAGCGCCGAGACGGCGACGAGCGCG
Source organism: uncultured Holophagales bacterium (assembly GCA_964643185.1). Lineage (GTDB taxonomy): Bacteria > Acidobacteriota > Thermoanaerobaculia > UBA5066 > UBA5066 > JAEUQS01. Next base: position 1,420 of record CAZXSG010000555.1, on the reverse strand, counting down.
ACGCCGACGAGAAGCTCGGAGAGCGAGGTCCCGCGGGAGCCTCGCCGAAGGGTCGATTTCATGCTGGGCCTTTCATTGCGAAGGGGGAGAGGAAAAAGGGGCGGGGGCGCTCCGGAGGTAGGAGGTTGGGGAGGGTGAAGCGCCACCCGCCAGGAAGGCCGATTCAGGAGCGCGGGCCGGTGCTCACTTGCCAGCGGCTGCGGGAGCGGCGGGCGCCGCAGCGCCGGGTGCTTTCGACTTGCTCTTGCCGGAGGTCTTGGCCTTCGCGGACGAGACCTTCTCGGTGAGCGTCGTCGCGCCGTTGGTCGCGAGGTAGGGGCGGAGGCGCTCGAACATCTTGTCGCCGACGCCCTTGACGGCCATGAGGTCTTCGACGCGCTTGAACGGACCGTTGTCGGTGCGGTGCGCCACGATGCGCTCGGCGAGCTTCTCGCCCACGCGCGGGAGGTTCGCGAGCTCCTTCACGGAGGCCTGGTTGATGTTCACGGTGCGGGCCTTCTCCGTGGCCGGAGGAGCCGGCGCGGCCTGGGTCTCGGCGGCCGCGGGGGCCGAGGCGAGGACGCCGGACATGGCGAGGCCGAGGACGGGAAGGGTGAGCGCGCGGACGAAGGTCTGGAGGGTCATGGTGTGCTCCTTTCGAGCTGTTCGTTTTGTGAGCGGCGGGTTGCCGCGAATGAGGTGGTGTTGGGGTTGTCGTGTTTCGGGGTTTCGTTCGACGAAGGTTCCCGGAGCTGTCCTTCCCGTCGTCGCCGGACCGGGGGCCGGCGCCGCGTATGTCCCGTTCCTTCCCGTCTCAGATCTGCATCGCCTCGCCTCCTTCCGTTTCCCTTTTGCGTTTCCGCGTTCCTCCCACTTCATTGCACGAGCCGTTCCTGTGTGGAGCGAACGCACGTAACTCGCTGGCGCGAAACGACTTGCAGGCGAAGACCCGAATCCGAAACCACTGCCGAGGTGTCAGGCAGCGTTGACACCCTCCGGGGCGCAAGAGGCGGGACCCCGCTCGCCGAGCGGCTCGGCGGCATTCGACGGAATCGGTCGACCGGTGTCAGGCGCGCCTGACACCCGCGTTAGGATTCCCCCGATGCACGCGCCTCTGGTTCTGGGGATCTCGGGCGCGAGCGGTGCGCGGCTGGGCCTAAGGGCCGTTCAACTCTTCGCGGCGTCGGCGGGCGTTTCGGAGCTCCACCTCGTGGTGTCGCCGCGCGCGCTCATCGTGGCGCGGGACGAGATGGATCCCGGGATCCGCACGGTGGCCGACCTCCTCGCGCACGCAAGCCTGCCCGACGCGTCGCGCGCCAAGCCCGTCGTTCACGCGGCAGCCGAGATCGACGCGTGCCTCGCGTCCGGCTCGTTCCGCACGCCCGGCATGGCCGTGCCGCCCTGCCCGTCGGGCACCCCCGGCTCCAATCCCCCCCGGCTC
>CAZXSG010000554.1:0-3958 GCA_964643185.1 uncultured Holophagales bacterium | reverse complement strand
CCCGAAGGCTCTCCGCGAAGCGCTCGACGCCCAGTTCTCCGTGGGCGCCCTCGAGATCGCGGAGCGCACCCCGAGCGGCGACGGCTCGGAGAAGTTCCTGTTCACGCTGCCCGACGGCGCGAAGATCGAGGCCGTCTACATGCAGATGCCGCGGCGCCGGAAAGACGCGGACGAGAGCGAGATCCGCCCGACCGTGTGCATCTCGTCGCAGGCGGGCTGCGCAGTGGACTGCTCGTTCTGCGTCACGGGACGCATGGGCGCGGGCCGCAACCTCACCGCGGGGGAGATCGTGGGTCAGTACCTGGCGATCGCACGCGAGAAGGGCATCGCGGCCAACGGCGCGAACGTCGTCTTCATGGGCATGGGCGAGCCGCTCCTCAACGTCGCCCAGGTGCTCCGCTCGCTGGATCTCTTCGAGCGTGAGCTCTCGCCTCGGCGCATCACCGTGTCGACCTCGGGCATCGTGCCCGGCATCGAAGCTCTGGCCGGGCGTCAACGCCTGCCGAACCTCGCGATCTCGCTCTCGGCGCCCGACGACGAGACCCGCTCGTCGATCATGCCCATCAACCGCACCTACCCCATCGCCGAGCTCTTCGCCACGCTGCGTCGCTGGCCGCTCCTGCACGGCCGCCGCATCACGTTCGAGTACGTCCTCATCGCGGGCGTGAACGACTCCCTCGACAAGGCCCGGGCTCTGGCCGCGCTCGTCTCGCGCCTGCCCTCCAAAGTGAACCTCATCCCGCTCAACGAGTCTCCCGAGTGGCTGCCCGGCATGAAGCGGCCGACGCGCGAGGTGGTGGACGCGTTCGCGAAGGTCGTCCTCGCGGGGAACGTGCCCGTCACCGTGCGGTGGTCCAAGGGACTCGACGCGAACGCGGCCTGCGGCCAGCTCAAAGGCCGCGAAACCCCGCGCCGTCCGCGGGCCTGACGAAGCGCTGGCACGCAGCCTGCTCTGTATCCTCCGGGAGGTCGTTCTGATTTCAGGACGGCCCCTCAGGAGGATCCGCATGAACAAGGTCGTTCCCGCTCTCGCCCTCGTGGCCCTGTCGCTCGCCGCGCCCCGCCTCGCCGCTGCCGAAAAGCCGCCTGCCGAGGTGGCTGCCGAGGCCGAGAAGGCGCTCTCCGCGTGGGAAACGAAGGAAGCCCGCAAGATCCTCGACCCCGTCGCGGGCAAGGCCGACAGCGAGCCCGCCGTCGCGGCCGCGCTGGGGCGGCTCTTTGCGCAGGAAAAGAAATACGACGACGCCGCCGGGCTCCTGAAGAAGGCGTCCGCCGCGCGTGGCGACGATCCGGCCCCGCTCCTCACGCTCGCCGAGATGTACCAGACGGCCGGCAAGACGGCCGACGCGGAGGCCGCGTGGAAGTCCGCGCAGCAGGCCGCCGAGAAGGCGATCACGAAGGACCCCAAGAGCGCCCCCGCGCACTACGCGCTGGGCGTTGCGTTCCAGAGGCAGAAGAAGACCGACGAGGCCCTTGCGAGCCTGGGCAAGGCCCGCGAGCTGGATCCGAATCTGGCCGCCGCGACCTACCAGATCGGCGTCACGCGGGTCATGAAGGAAGAGTGGACGCCGGCCGTGGCCGAGCTCTCCGCCGCGGTCGAGAAGGACTCGGGGAACGCGATGGCGTACTACTACCGCGGTCTCGCGCAGCAGAAGCTCGGGAAGAAGGACCAGCTCGTCCTCGATTTCGACCGCTTCGTGAAGCTCGCCCCGAACGCCCCCGAGGCCGAAAGAGCCCGCGCGGTGCTGAAAGCGGCCAAACGGTAATCGCTCTTCTCCTTTCCGCCCCGCGTACGTAGTCTTCCGCTATGCGGCGCTGGAACGGCTGGGGTGAAGAGGAGATCCACGTCCCGCTGCCTGCCGGGGCGGCGGAGTTCCTGAACCAGCGCGTGGGCCCGGCCCTGGGGCCGGGCCTGACGGTTCCCCTCGAGGAGTCGGTCTCCCGGGTTCCGGAAGCCCGGCTGCGCCTCCCGAGCGACGCGCGGCTCGACACCACCCCCGAGGCGAGGCTCCGTCACGCGCGGGGCCAGAGCCTTTCCGACTGGATCGAGCTGCGGTCGGGCACCGTGACGTCTTACCCCGACGCGGTCGCGTACCCCGAGTCGAACGACGACGTCCGGGCGCTCTACGCGCTCGCCCGCGCCTCCGGGGCCGTGCTCCTCCCCTACGGCGGCGGCACCAGCGTCGTGGGCCACCTCACGCCGCCCGAGACGGACCGTCCCGTGCTCAGCGTGGACCTCTCGCGCCTCTCGGCGCTCACGCGCTTCGACGAAGCCAGCCGGCTCGCCACGTTCGGAGCCGGAGTCGCCGGGCCCGCGCTCGAGGCCCAGCTCGCGCCGCTCGGCTACATGCTCGGCCACTTTCCGCAGTCCTTCGAGTACGCGACGCTCGGAGGGTGGGTCGTCACGCGCTCGTCGGGCCAGCAGTCTCTGGGATTCGGGCGCATCGAGGATCTCTTCGCCGGCGGAACGATGGAGTCGCCCGCCGGAGCGCTGTACCTGCCGCCCCTCCCGGCCTCGGCCGCCGGGCCCGACCTCCGCCACCTCGTCCTCGGGAGCGAGGGCCGCATGGGCATCCTCTCGAGCGTCACGGTGCGGGTCGTGCCGCGCTACGAGAAGGAGACGTTCGTCGCGGTGTTCCTGCCGTCCTTCGAGGAGGCCCTCGGCGCGCTCTCGTCCATCGCGCAGTCGGGCCTGCCGCTCTCCATGGCGCGGCTCTCGAACCCCACGGAAACCGTCACGAACCTCGCGCTCGCGGGGCATCCGCGGCTCATCGGCAACGTCGAGCGCTACCTCAGGTTCCGGAGCGTGAGCGAGGGCAAGTGCCTGCTCCTCCTCGGCTCTTCACGGGCCGGGGGCACGCGCGCTCTCCGGGAAGCGATCGCGCTCGCGAAGGACCACGGCGGCGTCTCGCTCGGGAGCTCCCTCGGCAAGGCCTGGAAGAAGGGCCGCTTCCGCGCGCCGTACCTCCGCAACTCCCTCTGGGACGCGGGCTACGCCGTCGACACGCTCGAGACGGCGACCACGTGGGACAACGTGCCGCGGCTCCACGACGCGATCGAGAAGGCGCTCCGGGGGGCCCTCGAGCCGGAGGGCGAGCGCGTGCACGTGTTCACGCACGTGTCGCACGTGTACTCCTCGGGCTCGAGCCTCTACACGACGTACGTCTACCGCCTCGCCGCGGATCCCGCCCTCACGCTCGCGCGCTGGAGGAAGCTGAAGGGCGCGGCCAGCGCCGCCATCGTGGCCCACGGCGGCACCATCAGCCACCAGCACGGGGTGGGAAAGGACCACGCTCCCTACCTCGCCGCCGAAAAGGGTCCCCTCGGGATGTCCACGCTCGCGAACGCGATATCGCATTTCGATCCCGAGGGTCTCCTCGCGAGCGGAAACCTCATCTCGCTTCGCCCCGACGGGGAGCCCTGAGGGGTGCCGGTTTCGCGCGCGGCGCTTCTCGAGCGCCTCGACGAGGAGTGGGATCTCGTCGTCGTCGGGGGCGGAATCACCGGCGCGGCCATCCTCCTCGAGGCCGTGCGGCGCGGGCACAAGGCGCTCCTCCTCGAGGGGAAGGACTTCGCCTGGGGCGCCTCGAGCCGGTCCTCCAAGCTCGTCCACGGCGGGCTCCGGTACCTGAAGCAGGGCGACCTCGCGCTCACCCGGGAATCCACGCGCGAGAGGGAGCGCCTTCTCGAGGAGCGCGCGGGGCTCGTCTCGCCGCTGGGGTTCGTGCTGTCGGTCTTCGACGGCGACTCGACGCCGGCCTGGCTCCTCGCCACGGGCCTCACGCTCTACGACCTTATGGGCGGACCCCCGCGCGAGCGGCGCCACCGCCGCGTGACCCGCGCCGAGCTCCTGCGGCTCGCTCCGGGGATCGCGTACGAGGGTCTGCACGGCCGCTTCATCTATTACGACCCTCCGACCGACGACCCGCGCCCCGGGCCCCCGCCCCTCCGCGAAACC
>CAZXSG010000553.1:0-3961 GCA_964643185.1 uncultured Holophagales bacterium | reverse complement strand
GAGCTCGCCCGGGAGCTCGCGCATGACGTTGTGGATGAGGAACGTCGCGAGCGGGAAGTCGTGGAACCAGAACCTCGAGACGACGGCGCTCAACAGAAAACGAGTCACGGCCCCCACGAAGCCCGCCATCCCGACGGCAAGAACGCTTTTCATGCTGCCTCGACCTCGCCGCATTCTGCCCGGAGAACCTCTCTCGAAACGTAAACCCTCGGCCCAGAACCTCGTCTAACGAGAGGCATGAAGGCTCGTGCCCCCTGCCCCGGACTGGCCCTTTCCGCACTCCTCCTCTGTCTGCTCGCCGCGGCGGAAGTGGGCGCGGCGTCCTTCGGCGCCGCGGCGGAGGCCCGGACCGGAGCCTTCGTCGAGGTCGACGGCGAGGAAGGCTCGTTCCGCATCGGGAACGCGCTGGCCGAGCGGCACATCGTTCTAAACGATGCGGGACGCCTCCGATCGGTGAGCCTCAAGCGGACCGACGCGACGGGAAACTGGGCGCGGCAAACAGCCTCGCTCCCGCTTCCCTCCGGCGAGTTCCGGCTCAGGTTCCGGGGACCACCCGGCCTTCCCGAGACCACGCTCACCGGCGAATCTGCGTGGATCCTCTCGAACGAGGAGCACGAAACGCGGGAGGACGGCACCGCGGCTCTCGCGCTCACGCTGGACTCTGTGGAAGCCGCCATCCGCGTCGTGGCCCACTACGAATCCAGCCCGGAGTCGACCGCCGTGCGCACGTTCCTCGAGGTCGAGAACCTGGGCGAGGAGCCCATCACTCTGACCCGCGTCGACAGCGCGTACCTCACGGTCGCGTCCGACCGCTTCCTGCGCACGTTCTGGGTGCGCAACTTCACCTGGGCCGACACGGCGACCTCTCTCACGACCCAGGGCAACATGGTGGTGCCCGGACGGCGTCAGTCGTTTCTCACCGGAGCCGGAGGCACGGGAGCCGCGTGGTTCGCGCTGCGTTCCATGAAGACCGGCGAGGGGCTCTTCGGAGGCTGGGAGTGGAGCGGCACCGGCGAGATCGCGTTCGAGCCCGGTACCGACTCCGTCACGCTTTCGATCGGGCTCGCCCCGGGGACGTTCGCCCACGAGCTCGAGCCCGGCGGGCGCTTCACCACCCCCGCGGCCTTCGTCGGTGTCTTCCAGGGCACGTTCGAAGCCGCCGCCGCCGCCACGAGAACGCTCGTGGAAGCCCGCTACGCTCCCCCGCTTCCGTCCGCGAACTTTCCTCCTGTTCTGTTCAACACGTGGGGCTACGAGCTGGGGATCGACGCGAACCTGGTTTCGTCGCTCATCGATTCGGCCGCCGGGTTCGGAGTCGAGACGTTCGTCGTGGATGCCGGCTGGATGGCGCGCATCGGCGACTGGACGGGCAAGCCCGACACGTTTCCCAAAGGTCTACGGCCGCTCTCCGACAAGGCTCATGCACGCGGCATGAAGTTCGGCCTGTGGATCGCGTTCGGGAGCGCCGACCCGGGCTCGAACGTCGCGCGCCTCCACCCGGAATGGATCGCCCGCCGGGACGGCATCCCCATCGACAGCGACTTCGGCAGCTGGGCGCTCTGCCTCGCGGATCCCGGGGCTCAGGCCTGGGTTCTCGGAGAGCTCGACCGCGTGGTCGTGGAGTACGGCGTGGACTGGCTCGTCCACGACTTCCGGGTGATCAGCCCGTGCGACGACGCGGCACACGGACACCAGACCGGAGATGGCGACTGGGCCTCGACGGCCGGCTACTACGCCGTCCTCGACGAGTTCCGCAGGCGGCACCCCGAGGTGGTTCTCGAGAACTGCTGGAACGGCGGTCTGCTCCTCGACTTCGGAATGATCCAGCGGCACGACACGAGCGTCCTCAACGACCGCTGCGACGCGAAAGGGAATCGACAGGCGACGTACGCCGCTTCGTACTTCCTGCCGCCCCGCTACCTCGCCAAGTACATCGGAGACGAGGACGTCCCGCCCGCATACCGCTTCCAGAGCACGCTCGCGGGAGGCGGCCCGCTGATCTTCATGGGCAAGCCCACGCAGTGGGACGACGAGACCACGGGCGCGGCGCGCCTGGCGTCCACGCTCGCGCGAAGGCATCGCAGCATTCTCCGCGAAGGCAGCACCACGCGTCTCACCGGCCCGCCGAGGGAAACCTCCTGCGACTCCGTGCTCACGTACGACCCCGTCTCGGGCGACGGCATCGCGTTCGCGTTCTGTCCCGCCAATTCCCCCGGGGGCACGCTCGTGGTGAAGCCCAAGGGCCTCGACGCGGCGTCGCGGTACCTGTCTCTCGTCATGTACGGAGACGGCACGGGCGACGTTCAGAACACGCTGGGCAAGGACCTCGAGGAGACCGGCTTCGAGATCAACCTCGTGGGGGGCAGCTCGAACGCCGTCGTCATTCTCTCGCGGGATGATCGCCAGACGAAGAGATGACGGCCGAGGGACCGGTTCCTCGTGTCGTGAGAAGCGCCCCGAGGAAAGCAGCGCGCACTCATGGCAGCGGCCGCGCGAGGAGATACGCCGCTAGGAGAATTCCGGCCGCCCCGAGCGCCAGGCCGGCCGAGAGACCGGGAGGCCGATAGGCAAGCGTGAGGTCGTGCACGCCCTTCGGTACGGAGACCGCGAGAAGTCCGTCGGGCGTGCGCCCAACGCGCGCCCCGCTGAGGACCGGCGGGTCTGGCTCCGGGCGTTCCGCCCTTCGCACCTGCCAGCCGGGAATCGCGTCCTTTGTGAGCACGACGTCCACGGGAACGGGGGCTTCGACGTGCAGCCGCAGGAGGTGGGGCGCGGCCTCCTCGACGCTCACGCTGCCCGGCCCGCGTAACAGGCGGGCCCGCGGCGCCCACCCTCCGAGCAGCTTCGTCACCACGACGTCGAGCCGCGGCGAAACCGCGATCCGCGCCACCTCTTCGAGGCCCGGCGCCTCGATGGATTTCGTGCTGACGACGAACCCGATTCCCGCGCGACGCATCTCCGCGAGCGCTACGGGACCGGGAAAAGCGGCCAGGATGCGGCTCCTGCGCTCCGCGCTCCCCCGAGACATGGTGCGGGAGATGTCGTTCACCGAACCATACGAAACCCCCGCGCCGAGCCCCGAGTAGGGATAAACCCCCTCGCCGAGCGCGACCTCCGGCGGGATCCCCGCGCTGAAGAAGGCATCGCTCTCGAGCTCCACGACGGGCAGGATCGGCGTCGAAGCGAGCTCAGGCACGGCGTTCATCACCGCGGGTGGGCCGCCGCTTGCGATCGGCGAAGTCTGGGGCACGTTCCACGAACCCGAGAGAACGTCCACGAGCGCCACGAGCGGAAGGGCGAAAACACCTGCGCGGCCGAGGAGCCCTTTCGCGCGGAGCAGGCCGATGGCCACGAGAGCCGCGAGCATGAGCGCTGCCTGCAGCAGCCCTCCGGTTCGCTCCGCGACCTGCGCGGAGTCGAGCCCCGGCGGGGCCAACGCCAAGGCCGCGAGGAGACATACCGCGAGACCCAGGCCGCTCGAGAGGAGAACGGACGGCCGCCAGGCCGAGTCCGAAAGCGCGAGAGCCATCGCGATCGCGAGCCCCAGCGCCGCGAAAAGGACGAGCTTTTCCGGATAGCGCACGAATCGCAGCGGCGGAAACGCGGTGTAGAGCGCGTGGAATCCGGGCAGATGATGGCCCAGCGCGAGGACGAGCGACGACCCGACGAGAAGGAGAGCCGCCCTGCCCGCGCGCGTGCGTGCCGCGAGCGGCGCGAGGACGAGCGCGAGGAGCCCGATGCTGAGGCGCGGAAGGTATGGAAACCCGCCATCGGAAAGTGGTCCCCCCCAGAACTCGCTCGCCGAGCGCCCCATGGCGTCGCCGTTCATGAGCGGCGCGACGAGCTCCAGGAGGCGCTGGGGGTGGAGCGAGAACCAGGCCGCCGACGATCGGAAATCGAGCCCGCCGGCCCGCCCGTAATGCGGCAGCCAAAGAAGGGCCGGAAGCGCCTGAACGAGCGA
>CAZXSG010000552.1:0-3962 GCA_964643185.1 uncultured Holophagales bacterium | reverse complement strand
GCCAGCTCGGCCCGCGCCGCCTCGAGCGCGCCGTCGGCCGCCGCGACCTGGCGCGCGAGGTCGAGCGCGAGGGCCGTCGCGCGGCTCTCTTCGCCGACCTCCTGGACCCGCGCGCGGAGCTGCTTGAGACGGCCTTCCACCTCGTCGGTGAGGCGGAGCTGCCCGTCCACGGCGTCCAGCTCGGACTGCAGCTTCTTCACCTCTTCGGCAGCCTTGAAGAGCGGCGTCGACTTTCCGCGCCGGAACCGGCCCGTGGGGCTGAAGTGCTGCTCGCACTCGGCCTCGGCGGCATCGAGGAGCTTCTTGAAACGCGGATCGCGCGCGAGCCCCTGGAGCGCGCGCGTGAGGCGCAGCCTTCCCGATTCGCCGGGGTCCGAGTCCATCTCGAGGCTCTCGCTCAAGATCGCATCTACATTCGTCTGCTCGGCGAGAAGCACGTTGGAGAGGAACGTCTCGGGGAGGCCGCGCGGGCCCGCCTTTCCGCCCGGCGGCGGCGCGCCCCACGAGAGCATCGCGCGGAGGCGCTCGTCCACCTCGCGGCCCTTGGCCTCGCCCACGAAGTCGCGGCCGTCCTTGGAGGATTCGAGGAACGAGGACTTGCCGAACGTTTTCGACACGCGCCAGAAACGCTCGTCCGTGTCTGTGAACGTGAGCTCCACCTCGGGCTCGTAGCCGCCCTGCCACGGCCTGTGCTCTTCCGCCGCGGCCGACGTGTGCGGCAAGAGCAGCGCCGCGCGCACCGCCGCCGCGAGAGACGACTTCCCGAGATCGTTCGGGCCGTACAGCACGTTGAGGCCGCGGCCGAGCTCCAGCTCGGCGTGCTCGATCCCACGGAAGTGGTCGACCACGAGCCTCACGAAACGCATGGGAGCTAGGCCACCTTCCGCACGAGCGAGTAGAGATGGTAGATCGCGCGCCGGGCCGTCTCCCCCTCTTCACCCTCTTCGAGCTCCCGCAGCCGTCTCACCGTGGCGCGGACGGCCTCGGGGAGGTCGGCGAAGAGCGAGTCGATGTCCCGGGTGTCCAGTGTCAGGCTCGTGCGGTCGAGCTTGAGGATGCCGGCCTTGGGCCGCACGGCCTCGCTGCCCGCCAGTTCGCGCAGGAGCCGCTCGGCCTCTTCGTACTCCGTGGCCGGAAGGCACGCGACGACGGTGAGCTCGAGGACGCGCTGCGAAAGGTCGGTGCGCGCGGCGAGCTCGCGCAGCTCGGCGAGGCTCTCGACGCGCACGGACTCCCAGCGCCACTTCGCGACGCGCTCCTTCGTGACGGTCACCTTGCGCCGCTGCGAGATGAAGACCACGGCCACGTGTCCCGGCTCCTCGTCGGCGAACGACGTGGGCTCCGGCGCGCCGGGATACACGGTGGGCTTCTCCACCGGCGGAAAGATCCGGAAGCCGTGGGTATCGCCGATCGCGAGGTAGTCGAACCCCCGCTGCACGGCGGCCTCGGGCGAGATGGGAAAGTTCGTCTGGAAGTCCTTCAGGTCGAACGTCGAGCCGTGCACGAGGCCCACGCGGATGCGCTCGTCGCCGTCGGCGCGGGCCGGCAGCGCGAGCGCGAGGTCTTTCTGACCGGCCGAGGAGCGACAGGGCGCGGCGCAGAGCACAGCGCCCTCTTTCAGCACGAATGTGAAGTCGTCGCGGTCCACCACGTGGACGTGCTCGGGGAGCTGCTTGCGGAACGCACTGGCCGGGTCCCACACGGAATCGGGCAGCAGCGGATCGTGGTTGCCGGGCAGGAGGAAGACCGGCCGCTTCGGCGAGGCGCGCTTCTTCAGCACCGCGGCGAGGCCCTCGGACCACTGGGCGTCTGGCCGCGGCCCGTCGAAGAGGTCGCCGGCACAGAGCACGGCGTCGGCGAGCGACGAATCGGCGACGCCGAAGATCCGGTCGATCACGTCGAGGCGGGCCCGCATCAGCTCCAGCTCGTGCTCCTCGCGGAAGGAGCGGAAGCGCATGCCCAGATGCCAGTCGGCGGTATGTACGAACGTGAGGGCCACGTCGTCCTCCCTCATTCGAGCACCAGCTCCGTATCGAAGATCCGGGTGACCGTGGCGGGCGCGTAGCGCCGTGAGAGCAGCCGGTCGCGGCAGCGCCGGTAGGTATCGTCGTCGCGGCGCTCGAGCCTCTGGATCTCGAGGTCGAGCGCCTCGATCTCCTCGGACGCCCCCACGAGCGCGGCGTCGGCCTCGGCGCGGGCGTCGAGAGCGAGCGCGCCATCACGCCGGGATCGGGCCTCGTCGGCGCGGCGCTCCAGTGCGGCCCGCTCGCCGCGCGCGAGGTGCAGCCGGTCGTCGAGGAAGCGCTCCACCTGCTCGAGCCCGCGATCGAAGCGCGCGGCTTCGGACGCCGTCACGCGCGTGCGCTCGGTGAAGAGAGCCTCCTCGATGACGTCCTCGAAGAGGTCGCTCGGAACAGCGGCACCAGCGGCTCCCGTCGCGGGAACGTCGCGGAGAGCGCACTCGAGAAGCGCCTCGCTCGCCGCGGCCGAAACCGGGGATTCATCGCCCTCGAAGAGCGCGAGAGGCAGCAGCCGCTCCACGGGCTCGAGCCCGTCGTAGCGCACGCGGAGAAGCGCGAGCCGTCCACGCCGTCCGCGCCGTTCCGCCAGCTCGGCGGGCGCCTCCGCGGGGAGCGCTACGGCGACGGAACCCGCCGGTGCGTCGCCCGTCCGCGCCGCCTCCACCGCGGCGACGACGAGCGGATGCGAGAGGTGCAGCGACTCGTGTTCGGCAGAAGCCCCCACGGCCACCGTGAGACCTTCGCGCACGGACTCGGGCAGAGCGGGGCTCGCCCCGATGCGAAGCAGCACGCCGTCCTCGCCCACCGTTCTCTCGAACGGAATCCCGGCGGCGGAAAGGTGCGCGGCGACGACCTGCTCGATGTCGGCGTCGAGGCCCGCGAGCGCGGCCGGCAGCTCGTCGCGCCGGGCGACGAACGCGCGGCGCACCTCCTCGTCGAACGCGGACTCGATGAGCTGGGCCGTGCGGTCCTTCTCTTCCTCGAAGCGCTTGCGCCGCTCGCCCACCACGTCGCGCAGGTGGCGGAGCTCGGCCTCCACCTCGGCCAGCGTGCGCGCGCGCTGCCAGATGCGGCCCAGGCTGGACTCCACCTCGGTGCCGAGCGTGCCCGCAAGCACTTCGGGCGCGAGCTCTCCGGGCTTGTGCAGCACGACGTCCGATGCATCCAGCACCGTGCCGAAGAGGTCCAGCTTGCGGCTCAGGATCTCGAACGTGAGCCGCGCGGCCTCGTTGTCCTTCGCGAGGAAGTTGATCACCGTGACCGCGCGCTCCTGGCCGTAGCGATGGCAGCGGCCGATGCGCTGCTCGATGCGCTGCGGGTTCCACGGCAGGTCGTAGTTCACGATGGTTTCGCAGAACTGGAGGTTCAGCCCCTTCGCACCGGCCTCGGTGGCGATGAACACACGGGAGCGCGTCTTGAATTCATGAACGAGCGCGAGGCGCATGGCGACGTCCCGCGAGGGACGCGCCCGCGCGGGCAGCTTCGAACCCTCCTCTTCGAGCCAGCGCTCGAGGGCCTGCCGCGCGCGCGGCGATTCGTTCTCGCCGCGGAAGAGCGTGATCTCTTCGTCGCGGAGGCGGCGGGAGAGCAGCTCGCGGAGGTACTCCTGCGTGACGAGCGACTCGGTGAAGATGACGAGCTTGCCGCTCCCTTCGCCGGTGCGACCGCGGTGCAGGATGAGCTGCGCGGCGCCGAGGAGCGCGCGCGACTTGCCGTCGTCGCGCTGGGCCACGGCGCGGGCAATGAACCCCTCGACGCGGGCCAGCTCGGCCTCGACCGACTTCGAATCGCTCACCGCGCCCACGAGGTCTGAAGCGTCGTCCGAGGGCTCGAGGGGGTCGTCGTCCGCGAGGTCGGCCGGCAGCTCGCGAAGGCCAAACGATTGCGGCCCGCCGTCGACCTTCCCGGCTTCGAGGAGACGCCGCAGACGCCCGGCCAGCC
>CAZXSG010000551.1:2328-4008 GCA_964643185.1 uncultured Holophagales bacterium | reverse complement strand
GGCGGGTCGTTCGATCCCGTTCACCTGGGGCACGTGGTCCCCGTCGAGGCCGCCCGGCAGAACCTCGGCCTCGACGAGATCGTCTACGTTCCGGCGGCCGTGCCTCCGCACAAGCCCGACGGCCCGCGCGCGACCTCGTGGGATCGCGTCGCCATGCTCGCGCTGGCTCTCGACGGCCATCCCGCGCTGAGCCTCTCGTTCGACGAGATCTCGCGCACCGGCACGAGCTACACCATCGACACGCTGAGGCGGTTTCGCGAGGAGCGGAAGGGCGACGAGATCCTGCTCGTCCTGGGGACCGACTCTTGGCTAACGCTCCATACCTGGCGAAGCACGGAAGCGATCCTCACGGAGTTCCGCGTGGTCCTCGTCGCGCGCGGAAGCGACACCTACTCGATGTGTCGTGATGGCGTCTCGGAGACGTTTCGCGCGCGCCTCGCCCTCGAGGGCGCGAGCCCCCGCGACGAAGCGCCGGGAGGCTCGGTTTTCTGGGGCGGGAACGAGCCCGTTACAATCTCCTCCACGTGGATCAGAAGAGAACTCCAAAGTCCAAGTCCAAAACCCCTGCACGGAAGCCTGCTGCCAGCGGTCGAAAGGTATCTGCGAAAGCGAAACCTGTATCGAAGCTGAAAGGCGGGGAGCCCGCCGCGAGGCCCTCCAAGCCGGCGGCCGCCCCCGTTCGGGACGATCGCGAGCGCAAGAAGCCCGCGCCCCGCGCCAAGGCCCCCAATGCCCCCGTGATCCCCAGGCACCTTCCGCGTCCGGGTTCCGTGGACGACCTCATCGCCGCGACGATGCAGAAGGCAAAGGCCGGGGGAGAGGGCCGCGAAAGGGAGCGCGAGGAGCGCAGCAAGGTCGTCGACGAAAAGCTCAAGCAGCTCGTCGCGACCGGGGTCTCCGCTCTCCTCGACCGCAAGGCCGAGAAGCTCGTCGTCCTCAAGCTCAGTGAGCTGACGTCGCTCGCCGATTACTTCGTGCTCGCGACCGCGACCAACGACCGGCAGGCCCAGGCGCTCTCCGACGGCATCGAGCTGACGCTCAAGGCCACGGGGCGGCGTCCGCTCTCGATCGAAGGCTTCCAGCAGGCCACGTGGATCCTCCTCGACTACGGCGACGTCGTCTTCCACGTCTTCAACGAGGAAGCCCGCAGGTTCTACAGCCTCGAGCGGCTCTGGGGCGATGCCCCCGACGAAACCGCGAGCTTCGCGCCCGGCCCCAACGGCTGAGGACGGCGTGACCTCAGGAGGGGCGGACGCCCCGCTCTTCCTGACGCGCCACCGCGGGCTCCGGGAGGAGCTCGTGCGGCTCACCCGGGCCATGGACTCGGACGCGACGGTCCTTCTCCTCGGCGCCCCGGGCACCGGCAAGGACCGCCTCGCCGCGCTGCTCCATCAACGCTCGGCCCGCGCCGCCGAGCCCTTCGTGCGCATCGACCTCGCGGCCGTCGCCGACGACCTCTTCGAGAGCGAGCTCTTCGGGCACGAGCGGGGCGCCTTCACCGGCGCGATGTCGGGCAAGCCCGGGCTCCTCGAGGGCGCGGGGGCGGGCACCCTCTACCTCGACCGCATCGACGCGCTGTCGCTGCGCGCTCAGGGGAAGCTCCTGCGGCTCCTCGAGGAGCGCGTTCTCCAGCGGGTCGGCGGCACGCGCCAGACCCGCCTGCGCGCGCGCTTCGTCGCC
>CAZXSG010000551.1:0-2318 GCA_964643185.1 uncultured Holophagales bacterium | reverse complement strand
GTTCCGCGAGGATCTCTTCTACAGGCTCGCCGTGGTGACGGTGAGGCTCCCCGTGCTCGCCGAGCGGCGAACCGATCTGCTGCCCGCGGCCCGAGCCTTCCTGAGAGCCGAGGGGATCGCCCTGCCTCTTTCCGCGGCGGCCCGCGAGGCCCTCATGAGGCACCCGTTCCGCGGAAACTTCCGGGAGCTCGAGAACGTGCTGAAGCGGGGAGCGCTGGAGGCTCAGGCCGCGGGCGCGAGGTCGCTCGAGGAATCCCACCTGGGGCTCGCGCACGCGTCCGAGCCCGAGGCCGTGCTCACGCTCGCGGCCCGTTCGGGATGGACGCTCCGCAAGCTCACCGACGCCTACATCCAGCTCGTCCTCGAGGAGTGCGGAGGCAACGTGGCCGAGGCCGCGCGGCGCCTCGGCGTCGCACGCAAGACGCTCTACGCCCGCGGGCACGCGTGAGCCGCATCCGCATCCTGGCTGTTGGCAAGAGCGACGAGGGGGAATACGCCCGCGGCGTCGAGCGTTACGTCGCGCGAGCCAGCCGACACGTGAAAACCGAGCTTTGCGTCGTGAAAGAAGAGACTCCCGGCCGCAAGCCCGACGTCCCTCGCCTCCTCGCGAAGGAGGCGGAGCGGCTCACCGAGGCGCTCGCTCCGAGAGACCATGTGGTGCTCTGCGACGCGGGCGGCAAGGAGCGTTCGAGCCCCGATCTCGCGCGCGATCTGAGGCGGTGGCTGGACGCCGGTCCGAGCTCGGTGACGTTCGTTCTCGGAGGAGCGTTCGGGCTGGATCCCGCTCTGCGAGCGGTTTCACGTGATATTCTTTCCCTTTCCCGGCTGACGCTTCCACACCAGCTCGCCCGCGTCGTGCTGGCGGAGCAGATCTACCGGGCCGTCGCCACGCTTTCGGGCGTCGCGTATTCCAAATGACTCGAGGGTTTCCGATGCCGACGAAGAGCGCAACCGCCACCGCAGCCTCGCCCAAGGCCGTCAAGAAGGATTCGAAAGAGAGCGGTGCCGACCGGCTGGATCGCTTTCGCAAGAAGCTTCTCGCCAAGCAGGCCGAGCTGATCGAGGACCTCCACAAGAACCGTCAGATCTCCGACGACACGATCGACGAGTCCGCTCAGGACATGGCCGACCGCGCGACCTCGGCCTACACCAAGGAGTTCGCCTACTCCCTCTCGGAGAGCGATCGCAAAACCCTCATCCTCATCGAGGAGGCGCTCAAGCGCATGGACGCCGGCACCTACGGCATCTGCGTGGGCTCCGGCCAGCCGATCGAGGAGAAGCGTCTCGAGGCGGTTCCGTGGGCCCGTTACAGCCTGGAGTTCCAGGAGATGGCCGACAAGGGTCTCCTGTAGCCCGGGGACCGTGGCAGCTCCTTCGTCTTCGCGGAGCCAGGACCCGTTCGCGGCTCTGGCGCGAGCGTTCTCGGAACTCGCCCGCCCGCCCTTTCCTCCGGTGATCTTCGTGTCCGGCGACGACGACTGGGTCGTCGCCGAGGCCCGCCGGAGGCTCGTGGCCGCGTTCTCGAAGAACGTTCCCGACAACGAGATCGCCGAGTACGACGGTACCGGCTCCTCGGTGAAAGAGGCCGTCTCCGACGCCGCGACGATCGGCCTCTTCGTGGCTCACCGGTTCGTGACCCTCGACGTCACCGATCTACTGCGCTCGAAGAAGCTCACGGCCGAGGAGCTGGACTCGCTCCTCGACGACGCGGCCGACGCCCGGGATGACGCGGGCCTCCGGAAGCTCGCGCGTAAGGCCCGGGCGCTCCTCGTGGCCGCCGGGCAGGCCATCGACGGCGATCTGGCCGAGGTCGCGCGGAAGGCCGCGGGGCGCGTCAAGCGCGCGGATCGCGCGCCCGAGCTGGCGCAGCTCCTCGCGCGCGCCGAGGAGGAAGGGGAGAGCTCCGAGACGGCGCTCGACCGCCTGCTCGACTACGCGACGCGGGCGTCCCGCGGGGACAACGTGCTCCTCCTCACCGCGAGGGACCCGGACCGCGAGCACCGGGGTACTCAGGCTCTGAGGCGTGCCGCGTCGTGCGCGGAGCTCGTGGCGGGAGACGAGGTCGCGCGACGGGACAGGCTCGCGGCGCTGGGGCTCGAGCGGGCGCTCGAGCGCGGCGTGATCTGCGAGCCCGAGGTCTTCGACACGCTGATGGACCGGGGCCGGCTCGAGGCCCGGGGCTTTCTCCTCGAGCTCGGGAAGCTCCTCGACGCGGCGCCTTCCGGCCGGGTGACTGCGGAAGCCGCAGCGGGCCTCGTGGTGAACGAGAAGAAGGAGTACGGCTCCGATTTCGTCGACGCGGTCGCGGCCCGGCGGCT
>CAZXSG010000550.1:0-4012 GCA_964643185.1 uncultured Holophagales bacterium | reverse complement strand
CAAGACGCTGCGCGTCGCGGCCCGCGCCGACTCGGACACCATCGTCCTCACCGCGCGGCTGGGTGACGGTCCGCCCGTGCCACTCCGATGGGATGCGGCGTCGAAGACCAGCATCGCCGACGTGCCCGTGCCGGCCTCCGTGGGATCCCGCAACGACATCTTCTTCGAGGCCGTCGACGGAGCCGGCAACCACGGCTTCGCCCGCAGTAGCGTCATGACGGCGGAGGCCCGCTGATGAACCGCTTCGCACGCCCCCTCGGCGCCGTTGCCCTCCTGGCCGGCGCCGCGACCGCGGCCACGACCATCCCCTGGCAGGACCTCACCGAGAAGGACGCCCTCTTCGACCTCTTCACACGGAAGGCCGTCGTCGACGGGCGCACGATTCACTACGAAACGCCCACCGAGGAGCTGGCCGCGGCGCTGACGACTGCCTCCGCGAGCCCGGACGCCGCGACGGCGACGATCGCGCTCCGGCATCTCGCCGAGGCGAAGCTGGCGCTCGGCGACCGGACCGGAGCGAAGGACACTCTGCGCGTCTGGGCCGGCAAGGTCGCCACCGCGCACGCGTGGGACGAAGCCGCGATGTGGGCCGCCGCGAAGGGCGAGACGGCCTTCGCGCTCGAAGCGGCCGCGAAGGCGCTCACGTTCGAGGACGCAGGCAGTCTCGAGCGTCGGCTTGCGCTGGCATCCGCCCGCATCGGTTGGGCCACGAGCGGAGGACTCGACGCGGCCACCATCCTCAACCTCCGCCGCGAGCAGGCGACGCTCTTCCCGGGCGACGAGGGGCGCGTCTCCGAGTACGTCACTGCGCTCGAAGGGGCGAAGCGCACCGACGAGGCCCGCAAGGTCCTCGCCGAATCGAAGAGCCTCTCGAAGGAGCGACGCGCGCTCCTCACGTCCGCGCTCGAGAAGAGGCAGGGCGACGCGCCCGGCGCGTATCGCACGCTCGAAGCGCTCGTCGTGGCCGAGGAAACGCCCTCGCACGAGTTCCTCCGCACATTCGCGGCCCTGGCCGACGAGGCCGCGCCGGGCGCCATCCTCGAGGCCCGCACGCGGCTCGAGAAGAGCCTCGACCGCCGCTCGCTCCTCCTCCTCGCGCGCTACTTCGACGGCAAGAGCCGCGGCGATCTGGGCTCCTCGCTCCTCACGCAGGTTCTGCTGCGCCACGAGTCGACGGCCTCGCCCGCCGACCTGCGGCTCGTGTCGTCGCTGTTCGGCGCGCTGGACGCCGTCCCCGAGGCGTTCCGCACGCGGCTCGCAGCGGCAAAAGGTTCGTCCAAGGACGAGCAGCTCGGCGATCTCGCAGAGCTCTCGGTGCTCGCGCTCCGCGCGGGCTCGCGTCCGCTGGCCTGGGGCGTCTACGGAGAAGAGCCGTATCGCTGGGCTGCCCGCGTCGACGTGACTCCGGGCTTCGCAACGGGCGCGCTCTCGTTCCTCCTCACGGGCTTCGACGGCGAGTCGGCGCTCTCGGAGCTCGAGAGCCGGCGGATGCCCGAGCGCACGTTCGCGACCGCGAAGCGGCTCGCCCAGGAGCTCGAGAAGCGCGCGCCGAAAGATCCGCGTCTCCCGGCGCTCCGCGTGGGGCTCATGTCGCGTCACGTGGAGCGTGGTGAGGGCGCCGAGGCGCTGAAGCTCCTGCCGCTCATCGAGGCCGGCGACGCCGAGACGCGTGCCGAGGCCCGGCGCCTCGCGCTCCTCGCGATGCGCCAGACGAAAGCCCCGCTCGCCGAGGAGACGAAGCTCTGGAAAGAGCGCCTCCGTCTCCTCGGACCCGAAGGCCAGGCGAGCGCAGCCCCCCCGCAGATCGAGAGCGAAGAGGGCGGCGACGAAAACGAGGAAGCGCAGCCTTCGGGCTCGCGGTCGAGCCTTCTCGAGCGCGCCGTGGGCCGCACCTCGAACGACCGCTACGACTCCGTGCTGCGCGAGGCCGTGTCGCGGCTCAACGCCAGAGACACCACGAAGAAGACGGCTCTCGATCTCCTGCTCGGCGAGCTGGACCGGAGACCCAGGGACGAGCGCCTCTGGCTCTACGCGGCGGGCGAGATCTCCGGCTGGAACCTCGAGGACGGCCTCGAGGCGCGCTACAAGACCGCGCTCGACACGTTCGGCAGCGCCGGCTGGTGGGACCGCCTCGCGCGCTACTACGCGCGGAAGAAGAAGGCCGCCGAGCTCCGCGCCCTCGTGACCGATCTCGTGGCGCGCTTCCGCGTCGCGCAAATCTTCCAGTACGCCCCGCGCATCCAGGACCTCGTCGCGGTGGATCCGGCATCGACGTTGGGCCACCCCAACCCGTTCATCTTCTTCGGCGACGCCGTGCGCCTCGCGGCGCTCGAGCGCTTTCCGCAGAGCGTCACCGTGGTGAAGGAGGCCGAGTCGGCCCTGGTCGCCCGCGAGGACTACGCGCGGCTCCTTTCCCAGAAGCACATCCCCGAGGGCCGCGGCACCGTGCCGCGGAGCTTCCTCACCGAGCGGCAGAACGCGATCCTCTTTGCCGACGCGCCGCGCCGCTCCTCGCTCATCGACCAGCTCGTGAAGGAGAAGAGGCTCCAGCCTCTCCTCGGAGAGCTCGAGCGCAACCCGCAGCGCACGCCGGTGGAAAACTTGTTCCTCGCCGAGGGCTGGGCGCGGCTTTCGCGCTACGAGGAGGCGACGCCCCATGCCGACGCGCTGGCCGCGGCCTACCCCGGCAGCGAGGACTTCGCGCTCCAGGCCGTCACGCTCCACCGCTCGCTCTCGGGCCTCGATTCCTCGCACCTCGCGTCGGTCTCGAAGGTCATCGCGCGCACGGCACCGGCGCTGACAGATCCTTCGGCCCTCTTCACGCAGGAGGCCGAGGCCTCGTTCGACCTCGACCGCTCGGAGGCCGCCAAGGCCTCCGTGGCCAAGCTCGTCGCGAGCGCCCCGCGTGACGCGACCCGCGTCCTCGATGCCGCCACGCTGCTCTGGGACTACGGCCACATGCGCGAGGCGCTCACCACACTCGAAACCGGCCGCAAGCGGATCGACCGTCCTCGGCTCCACGCGTTCGAGGCGGGCGTCCTCCGCGAGGAAGTGAAGGACCTGCCCGGAGCCATCGACGAGTACGTCGGGGCGCTCCGCGGTGAGGAGTCCTGGTCGGGCGGCGAGAGCTGGGGCGAGGGCGAGTACCGCGCGCGCAACCGCCTGGCCCGTCTGCTTTCCCGAAAGAGCGTTCTCCGCCTCTTCGAGGAGCGCATCGGCGCGCTCCAGCCCGGTGTCGCCAGGGACGAAGAGCTCCTCGCGACGTATCTCGTGCTCCTCACGCTCGAGCCCGAGTCCCGCGAGGGCGGCATCTGGGACGACTGGATCGACGCCCCGCGCGACAGCGTGGGTCGCGATGAACGCGCCGCCGCACGCGACGCCGCGATTCCCAAGGAGCGCCAGGGCCTCGCGCAGGCCGGAGCGATGCTGCTCGCGAAGACGAAGCTCATGGTTCCCAAGGCCTCGCGTATCCCGTTCCTCGAGGCCATCCGCTCGAGGAAGAGCGGCCTCCTCCGCAAGGAGGTCACGTCCGATCCCGCCGAGGACGTGAACCTCGAAGTGGCGCTCCTCACCCGTGAGGCCGAGCTCCAGCCCACCGAGGAACGGCGCCTCTCCCGCGAGGCCGCGAAGGCCGACCTCCTCCTCGCGAACGGTCGGAAGGCCGAAGCGACCGCCGTGTGGGCGGCCCTCCTGCCCCGCGTGGAGAAGCTGCCCGAAGGGGCCGACCGCGTGCGGCGCTTCGCCGCCTGGGCGCGGTTCGTGGAGACGAGCGGAGGCGATGCGGCCGCGGCGTGGAAGAAGGTGGCCGCGGCGTATCCGTGGTCGCTCGGCGTGCTCGAAGACCGCGTTCAACAGCTCCTCCGTTCCCCCCAGCCCGCCGCGGGTCTCGAGGTTCTCGAGGCCGTCACGGCGAAGGCGGCGAGCGGGCATCGCGAGCGGCTGCTCGAACGGCTCGCGAAGGAGTCGCTCGATCGCGGCGACCTGCCGCGTGCCGAGCGTGCGACCGCTGCGC
>CAZXSG010000549.1:0-4012 GCA_964643185.1 uncultured Holophagales bacterium | reverse complement strand
CGCGAACGCCCGCGCGGTCCAGGGATCCCGCTCACCGAGCGCCGTCGCCTCGATCACGCCGCTCGCGCGGGGAATGTCGAGGACCACGAAGGAGACCGCCCCCGTCGCCGCGTCGCGGTGCATGACGCGCGTGCGGGCTGCAGGAAGACCGGGAACGGAGGCCACGAGCGAGTAGACGCCGGGGCGCGCGTCCGGAATGACGAAGGAACCGTCGCCCGCGCTCCTGAGGACGCGCAGGAATGCTTCGAGACCCGGGGAAATGCCCTGGACGAGGAGGAGAGCGTTGGGAAGGGGCGCGCCCGAAGCGGATCGCACCATGCCCGCGAGCGGAGACGGAACGCGGGGAACGCCGCCGCGAGAGAGCGAGTGCGGGCCGAGACCGGAAGGCGGGGCCGCGGCGTCAGCACCTCGCGCTGTAAGCGCGAGGGCGATCCCGACCGCGATCCTCGGGAATGAGCCGCTCGCCATTCGTTCTCCGTGAGCCCTCGTGGAGCTCCGCCTTTGAGAGATCTTGTGCCCGTCTCGTGCTCGGCGTCAACTCCCCTTTACGGCGGAGCCCGATCCAGGGTTTCGAAGATCCGGTGGGCGGACGCGGAGCGCCGAGTCCCGGCGCCGGGACTCGGCGCCTCAGCGGCCTCTACTGCGCGGGGCCGAGCCCGAGCACACGGTTCACGACGTGGCGGGCGATCGCGGGGTTCTCCTTGAGCCGCCGGATCGAATAGGCGTACCAATCGCGGCCGTACGGCACATAGACGCGCAAGCGATGGCCGGCCTTCAAGAGAATCTTCCGGAGCTGCGGATCGACGCCCAGGAGCATCTGGAATTCGTACTTGTCGGGGGTCAGCTTCAGCCGGTCGATCGTGGCGAGCGCGCGCTGGACACACGCTTCGTCGTGCGTCGCGATTCCCACGTAGCAGCCGGCCGCGAGGTGCTTCTCGACGAGCGCGGCGAAGTTCTCGATCACGACCTGGCGATCTTTGTACGCGTCGGCCCGCGGCTCCACGTAGATCGCCTTGCAGATCCGCACGTTGATCCCGGCCGCGATGAGCCGGTCGAGGTCCCCGAGGCTCCGGCGGAGATAGGCCTGGATCACGACGCCCACCGAATCGAACTCCTTGCGGAGGTCGAGCACGAGCTGGATGGTGGATTCCGTGAACGGGGTGTCCTCCATGTCGAGACGCACGAAGATGCCCTTCTCGCGCGCCTTGCGGCAGATCGCCGCGCAGTTCTCCTTCGCGAGCGCGGGATCGATCGCGAGCCCCACCGCGGTGGGTTTGATGGAGATGTTCGCGGGCACGCCCGCGGCCGCGATCACGTCGAGCGCGCGGAGGTACTCGTCGCGCGTCTCGTAGGTCTGCTCCTTGCGCGTCACGCTCTCACCGAGAACGTCGAGCGTGGACATCGCACCCTCGGCCGCGAGCTCCTTCATGGCGCGGAGGGCGTCATCGAGAGTCTCGCCCGCGACGTAGCGCGACGCGGTGCGCCGCACGATGAAACGGGGCAGGAAGGGCACGGTGAGAACGACGAGGCGGTCGAAGAGCGAGCTCATTCGGTAACTCCATCCTGAGGCGCCCGGCTCCGGGGCGCGGGGGTGCGCGCGAGGACGAGGACGTCGACCCGGACGGCTCCCGCGTCGAGAAGGGCGCGGGCCGCGGCCCGCAAGGTCGCACCGGTGGTGAGCACGTCGTCGACGAGCAGTACAGCGGGCCGGGGTGAGCCCGAGCGCTTTCGAAAGTCGGAGGTCGCGACGAACCGGAGGGACGGGTTCGCGCGGCGGGCCCAGGAGTCGAGAGTCTCCTGCGCGGGTCCGCCCGAAGCCCGTGCGAGCGCGCGGACCATGGGGAGCGAAAGGCGTCGGGCCGTCTCCTGTGCGAGCAGAACGGCGGGATCGTAACCCCGCTCGGTGTTCCTCTCGCGCGTGGAGGGCGCCGGGACGACGATGACGCCCTCCGTCGGAGCGGCAGGTGCGAAGGGCGGAACGCCCGGAGCCACACGAGCCGCCGCGCTCCCGTTCTTGGCGAGCCCCGCGAGACGCTCGCCGAGCGGCCGCGCGAGGATGTCGTAGCCCTTGAACTTGTAGATCTGCACGATCTTCCGAAGGCGCCCCGCGTACGGGCCGAGCGCTCGCGCCGTGGCGAACGCGGGAGGGGCCGTCGCGCATTCTTCGCAGAGTGCTCCGAGCGCACCGGGGTCGAGCGGGAGCGCGCACCGCGGACAGACGGGCTCATGGGGAGTGGCGAGGCACGCCTCTTCGAGGCACGGATCGCAGATTCCGGCCCGCAGAGGGAAGGCGGGCTCCTCGCAGGCGGCACAGCGAGAGGGAAAAATCCACGAAAGGAGCGCGCTGGCGGCGCCCTTGGCGCCCTTCGCGGTGTCTCGCGCGGCGGGTCTCGCGGTTCCCTCCGCGCCGCCCGCGAACGACGGTCCCATCGCGTCGATTCTAGACGCGGCGAGGTTCGGTTGCGTAGACGGGTCCGTGAGAATTGACCGGTCCTTCTCCCTGTCCCTATGCTCCCGGGCTGTGAAGCTCCCCAGCCCCCTCCGCACCCGAGTCCTTCCTGTCTTCCTCGCCGCCGTCTTTTCCGCCGCGTGCCTCGGCGCGGGGGAGGCACGCGCACAGGATTTCGCCATCGGAGCGGGAGGGATGATCATCAACGACATCGGCCACGAAACCGCGCTGAGCAGCTTCGCGCGGGCAGGCGGGTACGCGTTCTTCGAGGGCGTCGTGGACGACAGCGACGTGGTGCTGCAGGCCCGGGGCTCGTACTTCGCGCTCCGGGGGGCCAAAGACGAGAACGACGTCCGCGGCCCTGAGCTCAACGTCGGTGCGCTCACGCTCAGCGTCGGCTACCTCGTGAAGCAGGGCTGGTTCACGGGGGGCCTCTATGGCGGGATCGGCGGCTACTCGGTTCGCCCAGAGGATGCCGTCGAGGGGCAGCCCGTGCTGGACCGCAAGCAGACAGTCCTCGGCTTCCACGGGGCCGCGGTGGGCATCTTCCGGCTGGCGCGCCGGTGGGACGCCCGCGTGGAGCTGTCGGGGCACTTCATCAAGAGCCAGGTCGACCACAAGCCCGTGATGCTCACGGGCGGCGTGGCTTATCGGTTCTGATCGGTTCTGAACCGTTCTGACCGTTCTGACGAGCCGGCCGCCCTCGGTACCGATCCTCTCCTCGACGCGCAACCGGACGCCTGAAAAGGCGGGGTCCCGCCCGATCCATTGCGGATCGGGCGGGGATTGCGACGGTGGGATTCTTGTTTGTGAGGACCTGGGTAGGAGGGTGTTAGGTGGCGGGGCTGGCGTCCCGGGAGGGAGCGTCAGCTTCGTGGGGGTTGGTCGTGAAGAACGGCGCCACTTCGATGCTTGCTGTGAGGCTTGCGATCGTCATGTCGTTCGTTCTCCCTGCTCTCATATACGCAAGGCGAATGCCGATGGTTTGCCGAGCGCGTCGACTTTTTCTCAAGTCATTGAGCACGGAGGTTTTACCTGCTGGCGAGGCGGATTCGAGAGGGAACGGGCCGCCCGTCTCCCGGGCGCGGCCGTCCAAAAAGGTCCACGAGGCGGCACGGAAAGAGACATTCTGCCGGATTCCGTGCGTCCTGCGAACCGATCGTGTCGAACCTACACGAGGGGCAGGAGCGTCGAGTCCTTTTTCACGGACAGCGACAGCTCGACGCGCGTCCTCGAGATTCCGCGGATCGTCTGGATGCGCTCCCTGAGGATCGTCTCGAAGTGCGTGAGGTCGCGGGCCCGGATCTTGAGCCGGTATCCATAGTCGCCCGACAGCGCGTAGCACTCCTGGGCGTCCACGAGGTTCTCGATCTCCTCGAGAAACGTTCGCTCGAAGCGGGGATGCTCGAGGGCCACGTCGACGTGCGCCACGATGGGCATTCCCACGGCGCGGGCGTCGAGCAGGGCCGTGAACCGCCGGATGAAGCCCCGGGTCTCGAGCTTCTTGATCCGTTCGTTGACCGAAGGCGTGGTCAGCCCGACGGCTTCCGCAATTCGGGCCTG
>CAZXSG010000548.1:0-4016 GCA_964643185.1 uncultured Holophagales bacterium | reverse complement strand
TCGCCGTGAAGCTCGCCGTGCTCGAGGCCATCGCGGCGGGTGTCGTCTCGCCGAAGCGCGGCGTCTCGGCGCTCTTCGTGCCCGACGAGGAGATCGGCAGCCGGTCCTCGCGGGCGCTCATCGTCGAGGAAGCGAGGGCCCGAACGCGCGTCCTGGTGCTCGAGCCCTCGGCCGACGGCGGCGCGGCGAAGGTGGCGCGCAAAGGAATCGGCTACGTGAAGGTGCACGTCCAGGGGGTCGCGTCGCACGCGGGCCTGGAGCCCGAGAAGGGCGCCTCGGCGCTTTCCGAGCTGTCGCGTTTCGTGCTCCACGCAGAGGCGCTCGCCCGGCTCGACCTGGGCACCTCCCTCGTCGTCACCACGGCTCAGGCGGGCACGAAGTCGAACGTGGTGCCCGAGCTGGCCGAGGCCACGATCGACTTCCGCATCTGGACGGTCGAGGAAGGGGAGCGTGTGATGAAGGGCCTCGACGAGTTCCGGCCCGCGGATCCCCGCGTGACGCTCACGCTCACGGGCGGCGTGAACCGCGGCCCCATGGAGCCCACGGCGCAGTCCCTCGCGCTGTACGACGCCGCCCGTCACGTCATGGCCGTCCTGGGTGTCCAGCTCGAAAAGGCCCGGGTGGGCGGCGCGTCCGACGGAAACCTCACGGCCTCGGCCGGAATCCCCACGCTCGACGGGCTCGGCCCCGAGGGCGGGGGAGCGCACGCGCGGAGCGAGCACCTCCTCGTTCACGACCTGCCCCGCCGCGCGGCGCTCCTCGCCGCGATGCTCGAGGAAAGGAACCCCTGAGCCGATGAAGAAGCTGCATCTCCGGGAATTCGAGAGCCCCAGGGAGTTTCACGAAGCCGTGGACGTCGCGAAGGCGGCGTGGCGGTTCTCGGATCGCCTCCTCTCGCCCGCGAGCGACATGATCGCCGCCACGCACGCCGGCGGCCTCACCGCCGGTGCGTTCGAGGAAGGCCGCCTCCTCGGCTACGTGCACGGCATTCCGCGCACGAACATGGGAGTGCCGTGCCAGCACTCGCACCTCCTCGCCGTGCTGCCCGAAACGCAGGGGCGCGGTCTCGGGATCCTGCTCAAGCAGTTCCAGAGAACCTGGTGTCTCGAGCACGGGATCCAGCTCGTCACCTGGACGTACGACCCGTTCCTCCTCAAGAACGCGAACCTCAACATCAAGAGGCTGCGGGCCGTGGCCGTGCGCATCCTGCCCAACTTCTACGGCCCCATGGGCGGCATCTACCACGACGTGCCGTCCGACCGCTTCGAGGTGCTCTGGCGGCTCGACGACCCCATCGTCGAGCGGGCCGCTCAGGCGAAGGATCCGGAGCGCCAGGAGGAGGAGCTGGTGACGCTTCCCATCGCGACGCTGGGCCGCCTGCCCAACGTGACACGGGTGCGGTTGCCGTTCCCGGGGGGCGCGCCCGAGATCTATCGAACCGATTCCGAAGGCACCATCAAGGCGCGGAAGCGGTTCGCCGCGATCGCCACGAAGCTGTTCGAGGCCGGCTTCGAGGTGACCGGCGTCGGCGAGCTGAAGACGGGCCCCGCCTACGTTCTCGACAAGCGTTGAAGGAGGAGCTCATGAAGAAGCTCGTGCTCGCGTTCGCTCTGTGTCTCTTGACCCGGCCGGCGTTCGCCGCCGACCTCAAGACCGATCCGTTCCAGGTCACGGGCGAGGTCACCGAGGTGACCGACACCGCGATCACCGTGATGAAGGGCAAGGAGCGCCATCACATCGCCCGCGACAAGGACACGAAGCTCACCGGCGACCTGAAGGTCGGTTCGAAGGTGACGATCAAGTACCAGATGATCGCGGTGTCCGTCGAGGTGAAGAAGAAATAGCCTCGAGGTATCCCGCCCACCGGGCGGGATACCCGGATTCAGGAAGCGCGCCGGAGGCGTTTCCCGGCCCGGAGGGCTGAACGAATTCAGGCCTTCGCCAGCTCTTCCTTGAGCTTCTCGGCCTGGAAGTGGGACGACAGCGGATCGAGGATCTCGTCCAGCTTGCCGTCCATGACGTCCGAGAGACGGTGCGTCGTGAAGCCGATGCGGTGGTCGGTGATGCGCGACTGCGGGAAGTTGTACGTGCGGATCTTCTCGGAGCGGTCGCCGGAGCCGACCATCTTCTTGCGGTCGGCCGCGTAGGCCGCTTCCTGCCGCTCGCGTTCCACTTCCTGGATGCGCGACTTGAGAACGCGCATCGCCTTCGCCTTGTTCTTGTGCTGCGAGCGCTCGTCCTGGCACTGCACCACGGTGTTCGTGGGGATGTGCGTGAGGCGCACGGCGGAGTAGGTGGTGTTCACGCCCTGGCCGCCCGGGCCGCTGGCGCAGAAGAGGTCGATGCGGATGTCCTTGTCGGCGAGCTGCACGTCCACGTCCTCCGCCTCGGGGAGCACGGCGACCGTGGCCGCCGAGGTGTGGATGCGGCCCGCGGTCTCCGTGGCCGGAACGCGCTGCACGCGGTGGACGCCGCCCTCGTACTTGAGGCGTGAGAAGGCCCCTGCGCCCTCGATGATGGCGTTCACCTCTCGAAGCCCGCCCATGCCGCCGGCGTCGCTGCGCTCGACGATCTCGACCTTCCAGCCGCGGCCCTCGGCGTACCGCACGTACATGCGGAACAGCTCCTCGGCGAAGAGAGCGGCCTCGTCGCCGCCGGTTCCGGCGCGGATCTCGAGGACGACGTTCTTCCCGTCGTTGGGATCCTTGGGGAGGAGGAGAACCCGCAGCTCCTCGTCGGCGATGGTGCGCCTGGCGCGGAGCTCGTCGTACTCGGCCTGGGCCATCTCGCGCAGCTCGTCGCCCGCGGGAAGGGTGTCGAGCATCTCCTTGGCGTCCGTGAGCCCGGAGTCGATCTTCTGCGTCTCGCGGAACTTCAGCACGACCGGCTCGATCTCACGGATCGCCCGGAGCGTCTTCGTGGATTCCGTGTGGTCGGACATCACCTCGGGCGCGGAGAGCCGGGCCTCGAGATCGCGATAGCGTCGCTCGATGTCGTGGAGCTTCTGGAGCATGGCAGGAGCCTCTCAGGCGTTTTCAGCACGCCCGGAGCGGAGGAAGGGCCGGACGGCGCACGGGGCGCCAGCGTCCGGCCCCACTCGCATCTCAGGCCGTTGCGGGCGCGGCCTTCTTGGGCGCGGTCTCCGCGGCGCCGGAGGACGCCGCGCTCACTTTCGGCGCGGCGGCAGTGCCCTTGCCGTAGCGCTTCTGGAAGCGCTCGACGCGGCCCTGCGTGTCGATGAGCTTGGCCTTGCCCGAGAAGAAGGGGTGGCACGCCGAGCAGATCTCGAGGCGCAGCTCTTTCTTCGTGGACTTCGTCTGCCACGTGTTCCCGCAGGAGCAGTGGACGTCGACGACGTGGTATTCGGGGTGGATCTTTTCCTTCACGGGGAGCCTCCAGAGGCGCAGCCGCAGATGTGAGCCGCGCGCGAACCGGGAACGATATCACGGAGGACCCGTGGCCGTCTCCGGCTACACTTCGGCGCCGTGTTCGTCCTCGTCGTAAGGGTCCCGGGTGAGCCTCTGCGCCGCACGCCACTGGGCCGCGCACCGGTCACGCTGGGCCGGGCCTCCTCGAACGACATTCCCCTCGCCGACCGAACGCTCTCACGCCAGCACGCCCGGATCACGCCCGTGGACGGAGGGGCTTTTCTCGAGGACATGGGCTCGAGGAACGGCACGTTCCTGAACGGTGCCCCCGTGTCGGGCCGGATGCCGCTCGCGCCCAGGGATCGCATCCGCCTCGGGGAGACCTCGATCGACGTCGCCGAAGACGCGGGGAGCAAGGTCGTGTTCGACGAGCACTCGAGCGTGTCGGTCGAGAGCACCGTGATGCGAACGTCGTTCGCGCAGCTCCGCGCCCCCGAGGGCGCGGACGACCCGAGGTCGGCGCCCCAGGCCCTCGCGCGGGCCAACGCCGCCCTGCGCCTCCTGAACGAGATCTCCATCGAGCTCCTCCACGACCTCGACCGCGAGCGCCTCGTGACGCTCGTGATGGACAAGATCTTCGCGACGCTC
>CAZXSG010000547.1:0-4022 GCA_964643185.1 uncultured Holophagales bacterium | reverse complement strand
GGCTCGACGCGCTGTACGGCTCGCTCCGGAACCGCTGGGCTCTCGAGCACCTGCCCGCTCCGCTCCTGCGTCCGGGACCGCGCGACCTCCTGTACTGGCAGTGGCTCGCTCTCCCGCTGATTCTCGTCGCGAGCTACGGGGTGGGGCTGCTCCTCGGCCGCCTGACGCACGCCGTTCTCCTCCGGGTCGCCGGGCGCACGTCGTCGTCGCTCGACGACGAGGTCGCCGAGCGATTGAACCGCCCGGTCGCGCTCCTGTGGACGCTCGTCGTCGTCGCGATACCCATCTCGGCTCTGAACCTCTACGAGCCCGCCGATCGGCTGCTGGGCGGGCTGCGCCGGGCGGGCATCCTGATCGTCCTGTTCTGGGCGGCCCTCCGCACGGTGGATCTCGTTCGCGACGCCGTCGCCTCCTCGGGTTGGGCCCGTGAGCGGCCGTCCGCCCGGGCGCTCGTCCCGCTGTCTTCGAGGGTGGGAAAGGTCCTGCTCTCGGCCCTCGCCGTCGTGTCGGCTTTCGCCGCTCTCGGCTATCCCGTCACCGGACTTCTGGCAGGCCTCGGCATCGGCGGCCTCGCCCTCGCGCTCGCCGCTCAGAAGACGGTGGAGAATCTGTTCGGGTCCTTCTCGATCGGAATCGACCAGCCCTTTCGCGAGGGCGACCTCGTGAAGATCGACGACACGTTCGGGAACGTGGAGCGGATCGGTCTGAGGTCCTCGCGGATCCGCACGTTCGATCGCACGGTCGTGACCATCCCGAACGGGCGCCTCGCCGAGCTTCGTGTGGAGACCTACGCGTCGCGCGACCGGCTCCGGCTCACCACGGAGATCGGCCTCACGTACGGAACCGGATCGGCGCAGATCCGCCGGATCGTGACGCGGCTCGAAGCCGAGCTGC
Source organism: uncultured Holophagales bacterium (assembly GCA_964643185.1). Lineage (GTDB taxonomy): Bacteria > Acidobacteriota > Thermoanaerobaculia > UBA5066 > UBA5066 > JAEUQS01. Next base: position 3,128 of record CAZXSG010000547.1, on the reverse strand, counting down.
GCTCGCACCCGAAGCTCTGGCCCGATTCGGTGACCGTCGCGTTCCAGTCGTTCGGGGAGTCGTCGCTGAACGTGCTGGTCATGGCCTGGTTCGAGACGACCGACTGGGCCGAGTTCCTCGCGATCCGCCAGGAGATGTACCTCAGGTTCATGGAGATCGTCGAGGAGGAAGGAAGCTCTTTCGCGTTCCCGACCCGGACCGTTCACCTCGCGGGGGGCGATGCCGCACGGGTAGGATCGGGGCCTTGAAAACGCCGAGCGTACCGGGAATTGCCCTCGCGCTCGTGACCGTCCTTCTCGCGGCGTCCGACGCCGTTGGCGCCGATGACAACGCCGCGCAGCCGCCGAAGAAACGCATCGCGTTCCTGGTTCTCGCGAGCGACCGGGACGTGTGGGCCGGCATCGCCCGCGACTTCGAGAAGACCCGTCCCGGCGTGACGGTCGAGGTCGTGGAAGGCCCGAATGCGACGGACCTGAGAGAGAACCTGTACACGGCGTCGCTCCGCGCCGGAGACGACTCCCTCGATCTCGTTTACATGGACGTCACGTGGACGCCCAAGTTCGCCCCCTGGCTGCTTCCGCTCGAAACGGCTTGCCCGCCGGAGGTGCTCGACGGCCTCCTGCCCGCGGCCGTCGACGCGGGCCGCTATCAGGGCCACCTGTACCGCGTGCCCGTGCGAACGGATGTCGGCGTCCTCTTCTACAGGGCCGATCTCCTCGCCGAGAGCGGCCTCGATCCACCCCGCACGTTCGACGATCTGCGCGCGGCGGCGCTGCGGCTGCAGAGGCCGGGCGAGCTGTTCGGCTACGTTTTTCAGGGCAGTCAGTACGAGGGGCTCGTCTGTAACTACCTCGAGATCCTGCGCGGGCACGGAGGCTTCTGGGTGAACGCCGACACGCTCGAGGTGGGGCTGGATCGGCCCGAGGCGATCCGCGCTCTCTCTTTTCTCACGAGCAGCATCTCGGGCCCCGAGGCCATCAGTCCGCCCGGCGTCGTCTCCTACAAGGAAGACGAAGGACGCCGCCTCTTCCAGGACGGGCGCGTCCTGTTCCTCCGTAACTGGCCGTTCGTGTACCGGCTCGCGCAGAGGCCGGAGTCGAGGGTCAAGGGGCGGGTCGGTGTGACCTCCATGGTGCACGCGGCTGGCGGAACGAGCGCGGGAACGTTGGGGGGCTGGGGCTTCGGTGTCTCGCGCCACAGCCGGCATCCCGAGCTCGCGACGGACTTCATACGGCACGCCATTTCGCCCGCGGGGCAGCGTGCGCTGTGCAAGGAGACGGGCTACGCGCCGGCGCTGGCCGCGGCCTACGCGGATCCCGAGCTCCTCGCGGCAAACCCCTTCCTGGGGCAGCTCCTCCGCCTTCACGAGAACGCGGTGGCGCGTCCGGTGATCCCGGGCTACGCCCTCTCCTCCGACATCCTCCAGCGCCATCTCAGCGCGGCCCTCGCGGGTCTCTCGGCTCCCGAAGCCGCGCTCGCCGCCGCGGCCTCCGAGACCCGGGCCCTGCTCGCCCGGGAAACGGGCTCCTTCCGTCCATTCGCGCCGTGGAGGGATCCGCGCTTCCAGTCGTCGCTCCGGAACACCGCCGTCTTCACGGCCGCCTCCGTGGCGCTCGAGCTCCTCCTGGGAATCGGCATCGCGCTCCTTCTCCACGAGAGCTTCCGGGGCCGCGGGCTGCTCCGGGCGATCACGCTTCTTCCCTGGGCCCTTCCCACCGCCGTGATGGGCCTCGCGTGGGCCTGGATCTTCAACGACACGTTCGGCGTCGCGAACGATCTCCTGCTGCGTGCGGGGCTCATCCAGAGCCCCGTCGCGTGGCTCAGCTCCCCCAACGGCGCGATGGCCGCGCTGGTGCTGGCGGACGTGTGGAAGACGACGCCGTTCGTGGCGCTCATCGTCCTCGCCGGCCTGCAGGGAATTCCGCTCGACGTGCTCGAGGCCGCCCGCATCGACGGACTGTCGGCCGTGCAGCGCTTCCGCTGGGTCGTGCTGCCGCTCCTCGCGCCCTCGATCCTGGCCGCGGCGCTCTTTCGCGCGATCCAGGCCTACGGCGCGTTCGACCTCGTGTACGTGATGACCGGGGGCGGGCCGGGAGGCTCCACCGAGACGGTCTCGCTGTACGCCTTCCAGACGTACTTCCGCTACCTCGATCCGGCGGCCGGCGCCGCGATCGCGATCAACGGCTTCGTCCTCCCCGCGCTCCTCGCGGCGCTTCTCGTCCGCCTCGCGCGGCCGCGCTGGAGGCGCGCTTGACGGCAGTGACGGCGGTCAAGCTCCGCCGCGCTCTCTTCGGTCTGGCGGTCGTGGCCGTCCTCGTCTGGAGCCTCGCCCCGGCACTGTGGCAGGTGCTCACGGCGGTGAAAGAGGACGAGCAGATCACGCGTGTCCCCACCGTCTACCTGCCGCAGCCGCCCACGGCGCGGCACATCGACGCGCTCTTCGAGAGAAAGCCGTTCGCGACGTACCTCAGGAACAGCGCGCTGGTGGCCGGCGCGTCGACGCTCCTCGCCCTGGCGCTCGGCGCGATCGCGGCCGCCGCTCTGGCCCGCGCGCCCGAGCGCGGGCGGGAACGGGGGCTCGTGGCGCTTCTCGTGCTCGCGTTCGTGCCGCCGATTCTGCTGCTCTTCCCGCTCTACGAAGTGGTGCGGGCGCTGCACGGCCTCAACGAGCCCGTCGCGCTCGTGATCCCCTACGCCCTCCTGAACCTCCCGCTCGCCGTGTGGATCCTCGAGAGCGGCTTCCGGCAGATCCCGCGCGGGGTGGACGAGGCCGCCCGGCTCGACGGGCTGGGTCCGCTCCGCCGGCTGCTCCTCATCCATCTGCCGCTGGCCATGCCGTCGGCGGTGACGGCGGGGATCCTCGTCTTCATCTTCGCGTGGAACGAGTTCATGCTGGCGTTCACGTTCATGACGCGGGACGCGAAGAAGACCGTCACGGCGGGCATCGCGAGCGTCACGGGCTCCTCGATGTTCGAGCTGCCCTGGGGACAGCTCGCCGCCGCCGTGGTTCTGGCCACCCTGCCGCTCGCGCTCCTCGTGCTCCTGTTCGAGAAGCGCATCGCGAGCGGCCTCACCCGAGGAGCGGTCAAAGGATGAAAACACCCGGAGAGCTCGTCGCGACGGGCCTC
>CAZXSG010000546.1:2606-4025 GCA_964643185.1 uncultured Holophagales bacterium | reverse complement strand
TTCGAGGCCATCCGACGGGGCCGGTTCGACGGCAAGAAGCCCGGCCAGCTGGCCGGCGCTCCCGACGAGCCCGCCCCGCTCCCCGCGAGCGGCACGTCGCCCGTGCCGAACCGGGACGGCCGCGAGCCGCAGACCGTCTCGCCCGTTTCCGCAGCGGCCGCCGCCGCCGCGGCGGCCATCCTCTCGTCCAAGTCGGGCGGTTTCCCGTCCCTGCCGCGCAACACGCCCGCCCTCGGCAGCCTGCCGCCCTCGATGCGGGCCCGCACTCCGTCCGGCCTCCAGGCGCCGGGCAGCGAGCGCTCGCTCGACATGGTCATCATGGATTACCTCGCCAGCGAGAAGGCCAACGAGCACCTCGAGCTCTCGCTCATGACGGGCGGCGACCTCATCGCGGGCGAGGCCGTGTCGATCACGGTGAGGGCCTACACCTCGCTCACCGAGAAGCCCGTCGCGGGCGCGCACGTCTCGATCCGCGTGGTTTCCACGGCCGGTCCTCCGCAGGTGCTCTACCGCGGGGTCACGGGGAACGACGGCCTGGTGAAAGCGACCTGCTCGCTGCCCGAGATCGGGCAGGGGAGCGCCGCGCTCATCCTGGCCGCGACCTCGCCGCTCGGGAACAACGAGATCAAGCAGTTGATAAAGCGCAAGTAGTCTTCTCTCCTCCGGGGCTTGCAGTCCGCGCGCGCGTTCCTTAGAATCCGCCGCTCCGTGAAGGCCGGAAGCCTTCCATGGGCCGCTAGCTCAATTGGTAGAGCAAGAGACTCTTAATCTCTGGGTTGAGGGTTCGAGTCCCCCGCGGCTCACCATGTCCCTTCTAAGGCTGGCTTTCGGGCCAGCCTTTTTCTTTTCGGTGGTGAGGCTCCGCCCGTTCCGGGCTTCGCACCCCGGCATACTCCCGCGCACGCGTATCAGGAGGAACTCATGAAGCGTCTCTCTCTCCTCGCCCTTTTCGCGCTCGCCCTCGCGCCGCTCGGGGCCGCGACCATGGCGTTCGCCGCCCGCCCGTTCACCCTGAACGACCTCCTCGGGGTCGTGCGCGTCGGCGACCCGCAGGTTTCGCCCGACGGCGCGTGGGTCGCCTACGTGCGCACCACGACGAATCTGGAGGCGGGCAAGCGCAACTCCGACCTCTGGGTGATGCCGTTCGCCGGCGGACCGGCCAAGCAGCTCACACGGTTCGAAGGCTCGGACTCGGCACCCCGCTTCTCGCCCGACGGAAAAAAGCTGGCGTTCGTTTCCACTCGCTCGGGCAGCCCCCAGATCCACCTCATCGACCTCTCGGGCGGTGAGGCCGAGAAGCTCACCGACATGCCGATGGGCGTGGACGGCGGCTCCCCGGTCGTGTGGTCGAAGGACGGCAAGAAGCTGGCGTTCGCGTCGGACACGTACCCCGACTGCGCGGACCTCGCGTGCGTGCGG
>CAZXSG010000546.1:0-2596 GCA_964643185.1 uncultured Holophagales bacterium | reverse complement strand
AAACCCGGTCAAGGTGTACAAGGCGACCCGACTCCTCTTCCGGCACTGGGACGAGTGGCGGACCGACGTCCGCAAGCACATCTACGTGATGGACCTCGCCACGAAGGACGTGAAGGACCTCACCCCCGGCGATTTCGACTCACCCACGGTGCAGTACGAGGACGGCGCCTTCACGTTCTCGCCCGACGGCTCGATGCTCGCGTTCGTCTCGAACCGTGAGGGGATCGATCGCGAGGCGTTCACCACCAACATGGACGTCTTCCTCGTGCCCGTCGCCGGCGGCACGCCCGAGAACGTCACCAAGGCCAACACCGGCGCCGACATCGCGCCGCAGTTCTCGGCCGACGGCGCGACGCTCGCGGTGAAGTCCCAGCGCCGGGCCGGCTTCGAGGCCGACCGCTGGCACGTGGACCTCTACGACGTGAAGACCAAGGCGAAGAGAACGCTCTTCCCCGAAACCGATATCTCGGTCAACGACCTCGTCTTCGCGAAGGACGGCAAGGGAGTCTTCTTCACCGCCGAGCGCGCCGGACGGGGCGACCTCTTCCGCGCGGAGCTCGCGGGCGGCCCGCCGCAGGACGTTCTGAAGGGCGGGAGCATCGGCTCGCTCCGCGCGACGGCGACCGGCGTCGTGTTCTCGAAGGCGACGCTCCTCTCCCCGCCGGAGCTCTTCGTTCTCGAGGGCGGCAAGGAGCGCGCGCTCACGAACGAGAACGCGTCCTGGCGATCCGAGGTCGACATGGGCAGCCGCGAGAGCCTCTCGGCCAAGGGGGCCGGCGGCGCGGACATCCAGTACTAGCTCGTGAAGCCCCCCGCGTTCGATGCCGGCCGGACGGACCCGGTGGGCTCCTGGATCCACGGGGGCCCGCAGCGGGCGTGGGAAGACGGCTGGTCGGCCCGCTGGAACCCCGCGCTCTGGGCCGCTCAGGGCTGGATCGTGGTGGCTCCCAACCCGCGCGGCTCCTCGGGCTTCGGGCAGAAATTCCTGGACGAGATCTCGCAGGACTGGGCCGGCAAGGTCATGACCGACCTCGACGGCGTGTTCGACGCCGTGGTGAAGCTGCCTTACGTGGATCCGAAGCGGCAGGGCGTCGCGGGCGCGAGCTACGGCGGCTATGCGGTGAACTGGCTCGTCGGCACGCGCGTCGACCGCTTCAAGGCGGCCGTGACGCACGACGGCGTCTTCAACCTCGAGTCCATGCACAATGTCACCGAGGAGCTCTGGTTCCCCGACTGGGAGGCCGGCGGCGCGCCGTGGACCCCGAAGGCGAAGGAGTTCTTCGCGAAGTGGTCTCCCCACCAGCACGCGCACAAGGTGAAGACCCCGACGCTCATCATCACGAACGAGCTGGACTACCGCGTGCCGGTCGACCAGGGGATCCAGATGTTCACGATCCTTCGGCGTAACGGAGTGCCCGCCGAGATGCTGGTCTTCCCCGACGAAGGCCACTGGGTGCTCAAGCCCCTCAACTCGAAGCGGTGGCACGAGGAGGTCTTCTCGTGGCTGAAGAGATGGTTGTAGTGATGGGGGAGATTTGATCCTGGGCCGACCGGGGCTGTGGTAGCGTTGATCAACCAACGATTTGGAGGGGTTCCATGAAGAAGTTCACCGTGATCGGTCTCGGCCTCCTCGCCTTTTGCGTGAGCACCCCCGTCCTCGCCCAGAAGCCGATCATCGAAAGGGGAATCAAGGCCACGCTCCTCTCCCCCAAGGCCACTCAGCCTCTCAGGGGCGGCACGGCGGTCGAGCTCGTCTGGGACCTCCAGATTCCCAGGCACCTGACGCCGCCCGACATTCGTTGGTGCGAGCAGGAAATTTTCGCGACTCTCGGAGACGGCAACATCATCGCCGTCACACCCCGTCTCGACCCGAGGGCCCGTAAGTACACCTGGCACGTGCCGAACCTGACCTCGAGCAACGTGGTGCTCGATCTCCGTTTCGGCTGCGACGCGGACCCCGTCGTGTACGAGCGCTCGCACCCGCAGACCCAGTCTCCGTTCACCATGGTGGCCGACCCGGCGGTGGCGAGCCTCGCCATCGTTCCCGGTGAGGACGCCGCGCTCACCTGGACGGGTTCGGTCACGAACGTCAAGGAGTACGAGGTCCAGGTCTCCTTCGACGGCGGCACGACGTTCACGTCCGCCGGGCGCACCAGCGAGACCTCGCTTGCGGTGAGCCGGCCCGAGGGCTTCCACGGACGTGCCCAGTTCCGCGTCCTGGCCCTGCGTGCCGATGGCACAACGGTCACCTCGCCCGTCGTCGTCGAATCGCGCCCGGGCGCGCGCCTGCCCGAAGTCCTCGAGCAGTAAATTGTTCAGCCCTCCGGGCCGGGAAACGCCTCCGGCGCGCTGAATATTCGAACCTGGGGGCTTCTCGATCCCCCGGACAATCGGCATGTCCCGAGGCCCCGACCTCTCCCGAGGCCGGGGTCTTTTTCGTTGAGTGGTCCGGAAACCGTGATGAAGCTTCGAATCCTCCTCGCCGCCCTGATTCCGGGCCTCGCGGCCCTCGGGGCTGAGGCTGCGCCCGTCACCGGTGCGCCACCGGTCGAGGGGGCCGTCCCGAGGGGGGTGGTTTCGTTTCCCCCCCCCGCCC
>CAZXSG010000545.1:0-4029 GCA_964643185.1 uncultured Holophagales bacterium | reverse complement strand
TGGCCAGCATCAGCGCGTTGGTCTCGCGGGCGCGCGGCAGGTCGGTCTTGTAGTCGGGCAGGCCGAGCGTCGCGAGGTAGTCGCCCCAGGTGTCGAACAGCTGCGCTCCGTCGGCCCCCCGCGCGCGCTTCTGCAGCTCGAGCGGCGCGAGCCCGCCGAAGAGGGCGAGGTAGGTGCGCACGTAGGCCTCGGTCGGGACCATGCGCAGGTCGGACTTGGGGGCCGTGTCGACGGCGAGGGCCGCGTGCCCGGGCAAGGCCGCGACGGGCACCGCCGGGATGGTGTCCTTCGGGTGGTAGCAGGCGGCGAGCAGCGCCACGCCGGTGACGACGGCGAACGCGCGGCGGCTCACGGCGCCCCCTTCGAAGCGAGGTTGTTGGCGGAGCGGTACTGCGGTGAGCGCAGCAGCGAGCGCACGAGCGGCTTGATCTTGTAGCCCCCGTCGACGAACGCCGCGCGCAGGCTGGTGACGAGCGTGGCATCGTCCGGATCGAGGGCGCGCCCCAGGAAGCCCGCCGCCACGCGCTCGACGACGCACGTGCCGAGCTCCGGCGAGGCCGCGAGCTCGGCGCCGGCGAGCACTGGGCCCCCCGCGGCGTGCGCCGGCGACGCATACGCGCCGCGCAACATGCCCTCGGTCGTCGAGGAGAAGGCCGGATCGTAATAGTCGCGGCAGAAACCGGGCGCCTTGCCCGACGCGTCGAGCTTGCAGCGCGGATCGAGCGTGGGCATCGGCCCCCCGGGCAACCGGCGCCGGTCGGGCTCGACGACGCGCGAGAAGTACGCGGGGAGCGGCTGGGGGGTCGCGTGGCGGGTGGCGCAGCCCGGGCGCTTCATGAGGTTGGGCTCGGTGGACGGCATGAGCATCACGTCGCCGGCGACGAAGCCCTTGCACAGGAAGCTCGCGTAGAGCGCGGCCCCGCGCGCGCGCCGCGACGCGTACTTGGTGAGGAACGCCGGCATCGTGAGGATGCCCGCCGCGTGCGGCCCGCGGTCGGCGACCGTCTCCCAGGTGCCGACGTCGTGGGGCAGGAGACCGACCGGCACCGCGCCCGGATCGAACAGGGGCTCGCCGTCGTCGACGAGGCCGAACGCCTTGGTCTTGCCCGAGTTGGCGGCGGCGTTCGAGCGGTAGAACTGCGCGAGCGGACCGTTGACGGTGCTCCAGCGCGCCGTGAGCACCTCGCGGAAATCGCGGTTCTCGCGGAACACCTTGCCGAGGAAGCGCACCGCCTCCTGCGTCCACCACAGCTTCATCCAGTCGGACGGCGACTGCTCGGCCTGGTCGAAGGGGAGATCGACGCCGAGCGGGGTCTTGCTCGGCATGACGAAGGCCTTGCCGTCGCGCTTGAAGCCCTCGCCCGGGTAGCAGCGCTCGAGGCCGACGCCGCAGCCGCAGTCGACCGACAGCGAGACGGCGGCGCCGGCGCGGCACGCGATCGGCTTGCCCGCGTTGGCCTTGGCGTAGACGTCGTCGAGGGGGAGCGGACGGAGGCGATCGAACGGCGGCGGGCCCTTCTGGGGCTTTCGCCCCGTCGCGTAGACGGTGCCGTTCTCGGCGCCCTGCGCCTCCTCCTTGCACACGCGCACCGAGACCGTCGGGGTGTGCTCGTCGGCCTCGAGCAGCAGCTCGTCGATGGGCTGGTAGCCGACGTCGGGTGTCTTCCACGCCTCGCCGTAGCGGAGCACGGGCGCGGCGCTGCGGTAGTCGCGGTAGAGCCACCAGGGCTTGATCTGCACCGTCGCCGCGTCGAGCGCCTCTTGCTTGACCGAGATCGCGGTCCCCACGTTGGGCTTGTTCGGGGGGAAGCTCAGGCCCGGATACTCCAGGATCCTGGGACGACTGAAGGGAGGAACGGACAGCGCCGCGATCGTTTCGGAGGACCGGGATCGGTCGTGAGCTACTGGGACTCCGCGTACATCGCCAAGTTCTACCTAAACGAGGCTGAGAGCGATCGAGTGCGGGCGCTCGGTGAGTCCGAAGGGCAAGCCAGCTGCTCTCGCTTCGGCTACCTCGAGACCGTCTCCGTTTTTCACCGGAAGATGCGTGAAGGGACCATTTCTCCTGGAGGTCTTCGTGAGCTCTGCAGTCAGCTCGAGGAAGACAGCGATGCCGGACTCTGGACCTGGCTACCCGTGAGCCCGGCGGTGCTCGGGTTTGCGAGCGCCACCCTGCGTCAACTCCCCAAGGGCGTCGTCCTCCGAGCGGGAGACGCCCTTCACCTGGCGACTGCGCGTTCGAACGAGATCGAGAAGGTCTTTTCGAACGACGTTCGGTTGCTCTCGGCGGCTCACCACTTCGGCGTCACCGGGAGCGATCCGGCACGTTAGAACGATCGGGTGACTTTTCAGGTCCTCAGCAGTCCTTCGTGTAGCGCCGCTGCATTTCCTCGGCAGACACCTCTTCGATGCTGTGGCCGATGTTCCAGCGGTGCCCGAAGGGGTCCCTCACCACGCCCGAGCGCTCACCGTAGAAGGCATCGGTGGGCTCGCGCTCGATCGTGGCGCCCGCTTCGACGGCCTTCCGGATCAGCTCGTCGGCGTCGTCGACGTGGAGGTGGAGGGTTACGGTCGTTCCGCCAACGGATGCCGGTCCGAGAAAGCCGAGCTCGGGATGCTCGTCCGCGAGCATCCCGGTGGCGCAACCGAAATCCAGCTCGGCGTGGCCGACACGCCCGATGGGATCGATGAGCTTGAGCTTCTCGGTGACGCCGAACGCGCGGATGTAGAAGTCGATCGCCTTGGCGGCGTCCTTCACGTGGAGATACGGGAAGACTTCGCGGATCGGCATGAGCGTCCCTCTTCTCTCGCAAGCTTCGGCGAGGAGATCACTCTAGGGACTCCTCCCTCGGGCGTCTTGGACGAAAGTTACTTGGGATCCCGCCCAGGAGGCGGGATCCCCGGCTGCGGCAGGTGGTGCGCTTGAGACCGCGGCACGGCCCGATATACCTCCGGCGTGACGCCCGACAGCTCCCGGAAGTCGCGGTTGAAGTGCGGCTGGTCGCTGTAGCCTGAGAGAAAGGCCACGTCGGCGAGGGAAAGAGGCGGCTGCCGCGAGAGGAGGGCAAGGGCTTTCCGAAATCGATGAACGCGGCTATAGAGCTTCGGCGGCAACCCCACGACCTCGCGGAACCGCTCGACGAAGCGTCGATGGCTGAGGCCGCTCTCGAGCACGACCGCGCTCACGCGCGTTCCGCTGGCGACGCGGGCCGCGGCGGCCAGGAGCGCGCCGTCCTTCGAGTCGCCGCGCGCAGGGGCTCGCGGCGCGTTCGCAGCGCCAAGATCAGTGCTGCTTCGAGCGCGTCGAGACGATCCTCGGGATCCGAGGCCTCGCGCAGGCGGTCGAGGGCCGACCGGGCGGGCCGGCGCCAGAGGTCCTCGAGAGGCGTGTGGCGTTCCGCGAGCTCGTTCGCGGGAACCCCGAGGAGAGCCCACGCGGCGCCGGGGAGGAGCTGAGCGCCGGCCGACGTCGCTCCCCGCGGAAGCTCCCGCACGTACGACGTCGAACGGGCACCGCCCACCACGGCGTGACCCAGCGTTCTGTCCGTTCCGTCCGGAAAACGGAAGGGATCCCCGATGAGGCGAAACGCGAGGTGCATGTCCCCGGTGGGCAGCAGCCGCTCGTGCGACACGATCTGCCCGGAGGGTCCCTCGCTGGTCCAGAGCATCTGGACGAACGGACGCAGCTCGGGGCGGGGGAGCCTTCGCCTCACGTGGCTAGCCGGGCCACTTTGCGATTCGAAGGGCGGCGGCCACGATCGGCTTGGCCCATTCGGGAGTCGCACTCAGGTCCTGCGGCGCCACGATCTTGCCGCGCTTGAGGTGGAAGACGAGGAAGGGGCTCGGTCTGACTCCGGAATCGGGGTCGGCCTCGAAGCTGTTGTCGTAAACGCGAAGCTCCGTCAGCGCTGGAAGGAGAGCGATGACGTTCCTTCTCCCGTTGTCCCAGCGTCTTCGGATATCGGATTCCGGGATGTCGTGACCACCCTTTCGGACCCGGGCCCGAACGCGAGCGACGTGAAGCTCTGG
>CAZXSG010000544.1:0-4041 GCA_964643185.1 uncultured Holophagales bacterium | reverse complement strand
CGACGACGGGGTGATGTCGCTCGCCCCCGCCCGGCTCGACGTGACCGTCATTCCCGCGTTCCACGAGACCTGGTGGTTCCGCGCGCTCGCCGTGCTGTCGCTGCTCCTTCTCGGCGGCCTCTTCCAGCAGGTGCGCCTTCGCGGCCTGCGGGCTCGCCAGCGCGAGCTCGAACGGATCGTCGCCGAGAGGACGCAGGAGCTTTCCCGCGCGCTCGGGGACGCCGAGACCCAGCGCGCGGCCGCCGTCCTCGCGACGCAGGCCGCCGAGGAGGCGAACCGCGCCAAGAGCGCGTTCCTCGCGAACACGAGCCACGAGCTGCGCACCCCGCTCAACGCGATATTGGGTTACGCCGAGATCCTCCGGGAGGACGCCTCCGTCGAAGGCCGGGGCCAGGCCGAGGCCGATCTCGCACGCATTCACGGCGCCGGAGAGCACCTCCTCTCGCTCATCAACGCGGTGCTGGACCTCTCGAAGGTCGAGGCCGGACGCATGGAGCTGGACCTCCAGGAGTTCGACCTCGGAACCGAGCTCGCGCGCGTGGTCGAGCTGGCCGAGCCCCTGGCCGCGAAGAAGGGAAACGCGCTCGCCGTCGACGTCCCGGAAGACCTCGGCCTCGTGCGGCTCGACCCCACGAGGCTCCGGCAGGTGCTGCTGAATCTCCTCTCGAACGCGGCCAAGTTCACCGAGAAGGGAACGATCTCTCTCATCGTGACCGCCAGCGAGAGCGACTTCGTCGTCACCCTTCGCGACACCGGCATCGGCATGACGGCCGCGGAGCTTTCCCGCGTGTTCCAGCCGTTCGTTCAGGCCGACGCGTCCACGACCCGCAAGTACGGCGGCACCGGCCTCGGCCTCGTGCTCGCGAAGAGGTTCGTCGAGATGATGAGCGGAACGATCGAGGTCTCGAGCGAGAAGGGGCGAGGCTCGGAGTTCATCGTCCGCCTCCCGCGCCGCCTCGACAGGAGACGGACACCTTCCGGTCGTCTTACCCTGTAGTGAACGTTCCGGGAACGGAGGCTTCATGGCGAGGCTGCTCAACATGATCCAGAAGATGCGCGAGGGCACGGCCGAGATGCCCCCTGTGGCGCGCCTGGTGGGCTTCACCATCGATTCCCTCGAGAGGGACCGCGTCGTCATGCGGTTCGTGGCCGAGGAGCGGCACTCGAACCCGATGGGCCCGCTGCACGGTGGCATCCTCTGCGACGTGGCCGATGCCGCGATGGCGATGTCGTGGGCCACCGGGCTCGAGGACGACGAATCGCTCACGACGCTGGAGATCAAGATCAGCTTCCTGCGGCCGTTCTGGACGGGCCTCCTCCTCGCGGAGGGGCACGTCCTGAACCGCGGGAAGACGACGGGTCTCACCGAGTGTCACGTGCGCGACGAGAAGGGCCGTCTCGTGGCGCACGCCACGAGTACGCTCCTGACGCTGCGGGGAACCATGGCCGACGGCCGTTGACCGATACCGTCGGCCGCACTTGACGGAGGCCCGCTCCGGGTGATCACATCGCCGCAGTCGGAGCCTAGGGGTGGCCTCGCCAAATCAACGGCGCGGCCTGAGATCACACCCTCGAACCTGATCCGGGTGACACCGGCGTAGGGAACGGCTGAGGAAACGATCACGGATCGTCTGGGATCCCCAATGGGTCCGTCTCATCACCGCGCCGGGAAACGACGCGGCCGAGGAGGCGCTACATGGTTCGAGCACTGGGTCTTCTGGTTCTCCTTTCCGGGTATCTGAAGGCCGATGTCGCGGTCCTCGTGAAGGACGCCTCGGGCCAGGCCCTCGCGGGAGCGTTCGTCCTCGTGGACGGCGTGCGCGCGGGGGAGACGGGCGCCGGCGGCGCCCTCGACGTGGTCTCTTCGGCGAAGGCCCCGCTCGTCCGCGTCGAGAAACCCGGGTACGAGGCACTCGAGAAGCGGGCCTCCGGACCGCGGCTCGAGGTCGTCCTCGAGCCCTCCTCCCGCATCGCTGCCGACGTCACGTCGGTGGCCGTGCGCGCGATCCGCGCGGAGGAGGCGCTGCCCGTGACGACCTCGAACCTCGACCGCGAGGAGATCGACGCGCGGAGCTACGGGCAGGAGATGCCGACGCTCCTCGAGCGCACGCCGGGCCTCAACGCGTATTCCGAGACGGGCAGCGTCGGCGGCTATTCGTACTTCACGCTCCGCGGCATCAGCCAGACGCGCGTGAACATGACGCTCGACGGCGTGCCGCTCAACGACCCCGAGGAGACGGCCGTCTACTTCGCGAACTTCGGCGGCTTCACCGACGCCGTGGACAGCATCCAGATCCAGCGCGGCGTGGGCACGTCCACGGTGGGCGCGCCGTCCTTCGGCGGCTCGATCAACTTCGCGAGCGCCGCGATCGCGAACGCGTTTTCGGTGTCGGGCGAGCTGGGCACGGGCTCTTTCCAGTCGCACCGCGGGACGGTGGCGGTCCAGTCCGGCACGCTTGGAAAGGGCCTCGCGCTCTACGGACGTGTCTCGCTGCAGGAGACCGACGGCTCGCGAGATCACTCGGGCGTTGAGCAGCGGAGCTTCTACGGCGGCCTCTCGTACACGGGCGAACGCTCGTACCTCAAGGTCTTCGGGTTCCTGGGCAGAGAGCGCACGGAGCTCGCGTACTACGCCGTCGAGAAGAGAGTTCTCGAGGCGAACCCGAAGCACAACGATCTCGCGCCCGAAGAGCACGACCGCTTCGGCCAGGACCTCCTCCACGCGCAGTACACGCACGCGCTCGATTCCGGCACGAGCCTCTCGGCCCAGCTCTACTACAGCGGCGCGCAGGGGAAGCTCTACCTCTGGAACGATCCCGTGGCGAAGAACTACTTCGAGGAGAGTGGCATCGACGGGCAGGCCGTAGGGCTCAACCTCGCGGCCACGGCGAAGCGCGGCGACGTGTCGATCACCTGGGGCGCGAACCTCAGCACGTTCTCGCGGGACCACTTCCGCGACGCGCAGGGGCTGCGGCTCTACGAGAACACGGGGAAGTAGAACGAGGCCTCGACGTTCGTGAAGGCCGCCTGGGAGAAGGGGCCGTGGATCGTGTACGCCGACGCGCAGCTCCGCTTCGCGCGTTTCCGCTACGAAGGCACCCAGCCCATCGGCGGCATCTCGTGGACGTTCCTGAACCCCAAGCTGGGGGCCCGCCGCACGCTGACGCCGGCGCTCTCGGTGTACGCCTCGGCCGGCATCTCCTCGCGCGAGCCCGCGCGGAACGACCTCTTCCAGGGCGAGGACGATCCCCAGGTCGTCTTCGACCTCACGGCCGTGAAGCCCGAGCGGCTCGTGAACGTCGAGCTGGGCGGCGACCTGAAACGGGGGCCTCTGTCGCTCCACGCGAACCTCTACGCCATGGAGTTCCGCAACGAGATCGCGGCCACGGGCGAGCAGTCCGAGCTGGGCTACGCGATCCGCCGTAACGCGCCGCGGAGCTTCCGCCGCGGCCTCGAGGTCGATGCTTCGGCCGCTCCCGCGGCGGGACTCCGCCTCTCCCTCGCCGCCAACGTCTCGTGGAACCGCGTATCGAGCTGGACGCAGCTCTACGATGTCTACGACGCGGGCGGCAACTATGCGGGCAGCGAGGTGCGCGTCTCGCGGGATACCGAGCCGCTCCTGACGCCGCCCGTCCTCCTCCAGGGCACCGTGGACTACGCGCCCGTCACACCGGTCTCCGTGTCGCTCTCCGGCCGCTGGGTCGCGTCGTCGTGGCTCGACAACACGAACCAGCAGGGCCTCGAGACGCCGTCGTTTTTCCGGCTCGACGGCTCGCTCCAGGTGGATCTCTCGGCGTTCGTACCGCGCGCCAAACCCCGGCTCCGCGTCTCGGCCGTGAACCTTCTGAACGACCGGCGGATCTGGCCGAGCGGCTACAGCTACCTCTTCCTCAACGAGGACGCGTCCGGAGCCAGGCAGCTCTCGGGGTCGGCGTACTTCTATCCGCAGGCCGGCCGAAGCGCGTTCGTCTCGCTCGGGTTCTCCGTCGAATGAGCCCTCTCGAGATCACCGCGGCGGTGTTCGGGGCTGCGAGCGTCTTT
>CAZXSG010000543.1:0-4052 GCA_964643185.1 uncultured Holophagales bacterium | reverse complement strand
CGCGGCAGAGGAACGCGCCGCCGACGGTGCCGGCGAGGGCCCCGAGCGCCGCGAGCACGACGGCCTCGAGCAGGAACTGCACGAAGATCTGCGCGTCCGTCGCGCCCATGGCCTTGCGAAGCCCGATCTCGAAGCGGCGATCGCTGAACGAGATGAGCATGACCGAGAGGACGCCCACGCCGCCCACGAGGAGCGCGGTGGCCGCGAGGCTCGTGAGCACGATGCGCCAGCTGCGCATCTGCTCCATGAAGTTGGCCCAGCTCTTGGCCGCCTCGGCCTGGAGGTCGACGATCTCGACGTCCTCGATGCCGTGGTGCGCCTGCTTGATGCGGCCCAGCAGGAGCGCGGAAACCTCGTCGACGTCTTTCTTCGAGGCCAGCTTCACCGCGACGCTCGCGAGCTTGTGGTCCGCGTCCATGCGGTCCATGTAGGTCTCGAGCGGAATGGAGATGCCGTTCGCATCGTAGTAGTTCTCGTCGCTGAAGATCATGCCCGCGGCCTGGACGCCCACGATGCGGAAGGGCACGCCCTCGACCACGATGTCGCGGCCCACGGGGTCCGCGCCGCCGAAGAGCTTGGAGCCGAGCGTTCCGCCCACCACGCAGACGGCCGCGTGCCGGCGCTGATCGTCGGGCGTGATGCCGCGGCCGAGGCCCACGGGGCGGTTCATCTGCTGCGCGTATTCGCTCGTCACGCCGTTCACGAAGATGCGCTCGGCGCCGTACACCGTGCGCACCGACGAGCGCTTCATGGCCCGCGGCAGGAACGCCACGACCTTCTCGTTCGGCGCCGTCACGCGGGGGAGGTCCTCGAAGCGGAGCCCGGGGCTCATCGCGAAGCGCTTCTGCTCTTCGCTGGTCTCGGGGGCCTTGGGCGCGACCATGAGCGTGCCGTCCCAGCTCATGCCGGAAAAGCCCGTGGAGATCTTGTCGACGACGCCGTCGAGCACCGAGGTCATGACGACGAGCGCGAAGACGCCGAGCATCAGCAGCGTGAGCGTGAGGAACGAGCGCAGCTTGTGAGCCCAGAGCTCCACGAGCCCGCCGCGGATGACCTCGAGAACGAGCGCCGCGCGGCCGCGGAGCGAGAGTCCACGTGCTTCCTTGATGGGGGCCATGACGGCCCTGTCGACGGAAGGCGCCGCGTCGTCGAGCGTGAGGCTGAGGTTACTCATAGCGCAGGGCCTCCATGGGGGAGAGACGGCTCGCCTTGAACGCGGGGTAGAGCGCGAAGAGGAGGCCGAACACGGCGGCCATGAGGAACGCCGAGACGAAGCTGATCGGCGCCATGTAGAGCGGCACGCCGAGGACGCCGGTGATCGTGGCCGAGAACGCCACGCCGAGGAGCAGTCCGCCGAGTCCGCCGAGCCCCGTGAGGAGCAGCGCCTCGGTCATGAACTCCTTGAAGATCTCTTTGCCGCCCGCGCCGATGGCCATCTTCACGCCCACCTCGCGGACGCGCTCCTTCAGCGCCGCCATCTGGATGTTCACGTTCACGAGCCCGCCGCCGAAGAGCGCGAGGACGCCCGAGAGCATGAAGATCATGTTGTAGACGTCGCCCTGGCTGCGCTGCCTGCGGATGCGGGCGGCCACGTCGTCGAGCCGGAAGTCCTGCTGGCCGCGGTGGTTCGCGCGGAGCATGCCGTCGAGGTCCTTGGCGAAGTCGGCCATGGCGTCCAGCTTGGGCACCCGGAACGTGACGCGGTCGAGGCGCTGGTAGGCGTCGCCCTGCATGCGCATCGAGACGAGCGTCGCGGGCACGGCAATGATGCGGTTGCGGCGCCGGAAGATGTTGTTCTGGCCCTTGCGGAAGCGGAACACGCGTTCCTCGAGGACGCCGATGACGGTCACCGGGATGTCGCCGACCTTCATCGTCTTGCCGACGGCGTCGCCCTCGGGGAAGAACGTCTTCGCGGCCTCGTCGCCGAGCACCGCCACGGCGTTCGCGCGCTGGAAGTCTTCGTTCGAGATCGCGCGCCCTTCGCGAATGGTGTAGCCGTCGAGGTCCAGGTAGTCGCGGCCGATGCCGTTGACCATGCGCTCCTGGTCGGCCGTGGCCGACCGCACGCGGGAGCGCGCGTTGCGCGTCACGCTCACGGCCTCGACCACCTTGCCCGCCCCGTTCTCCTCGCCTTCCTCGGCGTCGAGGAAGCGGAGGCCCAGGTTGGCCGTCTGGAGGGCGCTCGGCTTGCCGTCCTTCACGGCCTCGGCCGACATGACGTTGAGCTTGTCGAAGCCTCCGAGCTTGGCGAAGAGCTCGTCGGCGCGGCGGCGCTGGCTGTCGGAGATGGAGAAGCCGCCGAGCACCGAGGCGACGCCGAGCATGATGCCGAGCGCCTGCAGCGTGGAGCGGCCCAGGTTCTCGCGGATCTCGATCCACGCGGCCTGGAGGCGGATGCGGAAGGCGCCGTTCATGCTGCGAGCGGCTCGTGCGGCCGCGCCTCCGGCGCTGCGATGAGCCCGTCGCGGATCTCGACCTGCCGGCTTGCACGGGCGGCGATCGAGGGGTCGTGCGTGACGAGGATGACGGCGTTGCCCTGGCGGTTCAGCTCGCCGAAGAGCTCGAGGACCTCGGCGCCCGTCTTCGAGTCGAGGTTGCCCGTGGGCTCGTCGGCGAGGAGCAGCGCGGGGCGGTTCGCGAGGGCGCGGGCGATGGCGACGCGCTGGCGCTGGCCGCCGGAGAGCTGGTTGGGGAGGGCCTTGGCCTTGTCGGGAATGCCGACCTTCTCGAGGAGCTCCATGCCGCGTTCGCGGCGTTCCTTCGAGGAGACGCCCGCGTACAGCATGGGGAGCTCGATGTTGCGGAGGATGCTGGCCTTGGGGAGGAGGTTGTAGCTCTGGAAGACGAAGCCGATCTTCTCGTTGCGGATGCGCGCGAGGCGTGAGGCCGAGAGCTTCTCGACGTACTCGCCGTCGAGCATGTAGCGCCCGCCGGTGGGGGAGTCGAGGCAGCCGAGAACGGCCATGAGCGTCGACTTGCCGGAGCCCGAGGGCCCGATGAGCGCCACGAACTCGCCGCGGGCCACCGTGAGGTCGACGCCCCTAAGAGCGTGGACGGCCGTTCCGTTGGAACCGTAGGTCTTCGTGATCTGGCTGGCTTCGATGACGTTCATGGCGTGCTCTTCTTTTTCTCTGCTCTCAGACCATTCGGCTCAGTTGTCTTCGTCGTCCTTTTCGACCTTCTTCTTGGTGGGATCCTCGAGAGCGACCTGGTCGCCCGACTTGACGCCGCTCAGGATCTCGACCCTCTCGAGCGTCGCGATGCCGGCCGAGACGGGCGTGGCCTCGAAGTAGTCCTTCCAGTTGTCCGAGAGCCAGATGAACTTCGTGCGACCCGAGAGGCCGTTCTTCGCCTTCTCGATCTGCTGTGGGGTGAGACCGCCCTTGAGCTTGTAGACGAGGACCTGTCCGTCCTTGCGCTGGAGGGCCTCGAGAGGCACAGACGTCGCGGCCTTCTTCTCCTGGCCGAGGATCTCGACGTTCGCGCTCATGCCCGTGCGGAACGCGTCGGTCAGCTCGTCGAGCGCGACCTCGACCTCGAACACCTTGATCTTGTCGACGATCTTGGCCGCGGGCGCCACGAAGCGGACCTTGCCCGTGAAGACCTTCTGGGGGTACGCGTCGAGCGTGACGCGGACCTTCTGCTCGGTCGCGATCTTGGCGATGTCGACCTCGTTCACGTTCACGCGGATGAGCAGCGTCTTGAGGTCGGCGACCGTGAACATCACGGTGCCGGCGTTGAACGACGACACGCCCGAGGTGACCGTCTCGCCCAGCTCGACGCCCTTGGTGATGACGATGCCCGACATGGGAGCCGTGACGCGGGCCTTCTGCGTGGTGGAGTTGCCGGAGATGGGAATGCCCCGGTCCTCGACGATCTGGTAGCGCGTCTTGGCGGCGTTCACGCCCTCGGTGGCGAGGTCCCGTTTGGCCATGAAGTCCTTGAGCGTCTCCTGGCCGATGAGGCCGGCGTCCGCCAGCTTCTGCTGGGCGTGGAGCTCGCGCTCGGCGTCCTTGAGCCGCAGCACGGCCGAGGTGACGCCCGCCTGCACG
>CAZXSG010000542.1:0-4055 GCA_964643185.1 uncultured Holophagales bacterium | reverse complement strand
CCGGGCGCTCCCCTATGCTGTCCCAGTCGCTCTCGGGTTCGCTTCCGAGCGGCGTCCAGAGGTCTTCCCGCTCGGGAAAGCGGAAGCCGCGCGGCATCACGCCGATCACCTCGCGCGCGCGTCCGTTGATGGTGAGGGTCTTCCCCACGATCGCGGGATCCGCGCCCAGCGCGCGCTCCCACAGCCCGTGCGAGAGGAGCACGACCTCCTCGAGCCCGATCGGGCGAGCGTCCTCGGCGCGGAAGGGGCGTCCGAGGGCGGGCGCCGCGCCGATCATCGGGAAGAGCGAGGGGGAGACGGAGGCCCCCGAGATCCGCTCCGCGCCCGTGGGGCCCTCGAGGGTATAGATGCGGTCCGTGAAATTGCCGACAGCCTCGAACGCGCTCACGCGGGACCCGAAGTCGGCCGCGTCGGGCAGAGAGACGTTGCCGTCGCTCGGGTCGAAGGCCTGGGAGGGATGCGTGCCGTGCAGCGTCACGATCCTCCCGGTATTGGGTCCGAACGGGAGCGGCGCGAGGAGGAGCCCGTCGACGATGCTGAACACCGCGGTGTTGGCGCCGATGCCGAAGGCCAGGGTCACGACCGCGGCCACCGCGAGACCCTTCGCCTTGGCGAGGCCTCTCACGGCATGCTTCAGGTCGAGGGCGAAGAGAGCGAACGGCATCGGGTCCTCCGCGCGCACCGTATCAAGCGGCATGCCACGCGAAAACGCCTCCCGGCGGGCGGTTGCGTCCGGTCCTGGGACCCGCGCCCGGTAGGATGTCCCGCATGCGAACCGGGCTCTACGCGGGCAGCTTCGACCCCCTCACGAACGGCCACCTCTGGACGATCGAAAGCGGAGCGGCGCTCTTCTCGCGGCTCTTCGTCGCCGTGGGCATCAACCCCACGAAGAAATACACGTTCGAGACGCGTGAGCGCATCGCGATGATCGAGGAGACGGCGGCGCACCTGCCGAACGTCACGGCCATCGAGTTCAGCGGCCGCTATCTCGTGCACTTCGCGATGGAGCTGGGGGCGACGCACATCCGGCGCGGCATACGAACGCCTCTCGACTTCCAGGAAGAGATGACGATCCGCCACGTGAACGACGACATCGGCGAGCTGGCCCGCGCGCGCGGGCTGGACGGCCCGATCCCGACGACGGTCTACCTCATCCCGCCGCGGCCGCTGGCCGAGGTCAGCTCGAGCCTCGTGAAGGGTCTCGTGGGCGGCGATCCTGGCTGGCGCGAGATCGTTTCGAAGTACGTACCGGCGCCCGTCTTCGCACGCCTCTCCAGGTCGTAGGCCTTATCCCTCGTCCTGGTCCTGTCCACGGAGACCGTACTTCGTCATCTTGCTCTTGAGAGTGTTTCGCGCGAGGCCCGTGCGGCGCGAGGCCTCGCGGAGCTTGCCGCCGGCCTCCTTGAGCGCGCGCTCGATGAGGTCCTTCTCGACGCCCGTGAGGATGCGGTCGAAGCTCTCGGGGTCGATCGGCTGGTTCGGGATCGAGAGCGTGCGGGCGGCGTCCTCGACGCCCGCGGGAAGCGCCGTCTTCTCGAGGTGCGGCGATTCGAGGAGCCACGGAAAATCGCCGGCGGTGAGCGCGTCGCCCGGCGTGAGGACGAGCGCCCGGTGGAGCGTCGCCTCGAGCTCCCGGATGTTGCCCGGCCAGGGATACCGCGCGAAGAGAGAGAGCACCGAAGGGTCGAGCCTCCGCGGATCGCTCCCCAGATCCCGCGAGAGCTTCACCACGAAGTACTCCACGAGACCGGGCAGATCCTCGAGCCGCTTGCGAAGCGGTGGCAGCTCCACCGGCACGACGTTGAGCCGGTAGTAGAGGTCCTCGCGGAACTCTCCCCGCGCGATGGCGTTCTCGATGTCGAGGTTCGTCGCGGCGAGGATCTTGGCGTCGGTCTTCAGCGTCTGCGTGCCGCCGACCCTTTCGAACTCCTTGTCCTCCACCACGCGCAGCAGCTTGGCCTGGATCGAGAGCGTGGCCTTGCCGATCTCGTCGAGGAAGATCGTCCCCCCGTTCGCGAGCTCGAAACGGCCGGGCTTCCTGCGGTCGGCCCCGGTGAAGGAGCCCTTCTCATGCCCGAAGAGCTCGCTCTCGGCGAGCGTGTCGGGCAGCGCCGCGCAGTTGAACTGGATGAAGGGCCCGTTCGCGCGCGAGGAGAGCGCGTGCAGGATGCGCGCGACGAGGTTCTTGCCCGAGCCCGACTCGCCGCGGATGAGCACGGTGGCGTTCCCCGCGGCGGCGCGCGGCAGCGTGGCCTTGATACGCCGCGCGGCCTCGCTCGAGCCCACGAGGGCGTCGAGGCTCGATCCGCGCACGAGGTTCGCCTTGAGGCTCTCGTTCTCGACCGACAGCCGGAGGCGCGCCTCGAGAAGCTCCTCCACCAGGCGCGCGTTCTCGATCGCCACGGCGGCGAGATCGGCGAAGGCTTCGAGGAACGCGCGGTCGGACTCCGAGAAGAGCCGGGCCGCCGTGCGGTGGTCGATGTAGATGGCGCCGCTGATGCGGTCCCGGAGCCTCAGAGGTACGCAGAGGAACGAGACGATCGAGTGCGCGAGGATCGACTCGCGGCCCACGAAGCGGGGGTCGACGCGCGCGTCGGCGGCGAGCACGGAGCGCCCCTCGGAGACCACGCGGTCCACGACGCTCCGCGAGATGGCTTCCGCTTCCTCCTCGCGCCCCGTCTTCAGGTTGCGTGCCGCGCGAATCGAAACGCGGCCCGTGACGGGATCGGTGAGGAGCACCATGCCGCGCTCGGCGTTCAGCCGCTTGAGCGCGAGGTCCAACGTTTCGTCCAGCGCGGCCGTCAGCTCGCGCGTGGAGTTGATGATCCGCGAGACCTCGTAGAGCCCGATGACGCCCTCGCTCTGCGACGGGCGGAGATCGGCCGAGATGCGCGCGGCCAGCCGTTCGAGCACGCCCCGGGTGCGCTCCAGCTCGCGTCGGGCGCCGATGCGCTCGAAGAGCCGGGCCGCCGTGCCGAGGCGGGCCGAGGCCTTGGCGTGGTCTTCGGTGCGGACGCCCCACTCGTAGTAGCAGCGCCCGAGGTCGTAGAGCGCGCCGACGTCCGACAGGAGACGCAGCCCCTCCTCGAACAGCCGATCGGATTCCTGCATCCGTCCCGCGCCGTGCGCGAGCCGCGCGTCGATGGATTTCAGGCGGGCCGTGTCGTAGCGGTCGCCCAGCTCCTTCGCGAGCTCGTGGCCGCGACCGGCCTCGCGCTCGGCGCGCTCGAGATCGCCCATCTTGAGCGCGAGGTCCGAGGACGACCAGAGCACACGGCCGAGGCCGTCCTTGGTGCCCGAGGCGTCCATCTCGGCGAGCACCTGGTCGAGGTGCCGGCGCGCGTCGTCGAGATGCTCGCGGTCTTTCTCGACGAGCGAGAGCGGGTAGATGACCGCGGCGATGAGGTCGCGGTCCGAGGTGGCGTACGCCGAATCGAGCGTCTCGGTGAGCAGCCGCTGCGCCTGCTCGAGGTCACCCTTCTTGCGAAGGAGGTTGCCGAGCGCGAGCCGCGCCTCGAGGACGTTCTTGTTCGAGCGGTCGTCGCCGAGGAGGTCGAGCATGAGGCGGTAGTTGTTCTCGGCCTCGTCGAACCGGCCGAGGATCTCGTCGCACTCTCCGAGGTTGAGGTGCGCGAGCGCCTGCCCGCCCGGTGAGCCCAGGCGGCGGTGGATCTCGAGGCTGCGCTCGAAGTGCGGCCTCGCCGCGGCGAAGTCGCCCCGGCCGCACCAGAGGATCGCGAGGTTCGTGGAGGACGACGTGATCGCCCAGAGGTCCCGCGAGCGCTCGGCCTCGGCGAGGCACTCCTTCTCGAGCGCCTCGCTCTCGTCCCAGCGTCCCACTTTCCAGAACGTCGTCGCGAGCGCCGAGAGCGCGCGGCGGATGAGCTCGGGGCGCCCGGACGCCCGGCCCTCGGCCACCGCGGCCACGAGCTCGCGCTCGGCCGCGGCCCAGTCGCCGCGATGGAAGGCCACCGTACCGAGCGTGCAGTGGAGCAGAGACTTGAGATCGTCGGGCCCCGCAGGGCCGATCAGCTCGAGGCCCGCGCGGGCCTTCG
>CAZXSG010000541.1:0-4057 GCA_964643185.1 uncultured Holophagales bacterium | reverse complement strand
GCGCCGCTGGCCCGCCCGGTCTGGCCCACGGTTGCAATCACGGCGCCTTGCGCCACCATGGCGCCTGCCGCCACCAGCACCTGATCCAGATGGGAATAGGTGCTGGAAAGGCCATGGCCGTGATCGATGATGATGGTGCCGCCGGAGAAATATAAATCTCGGTCTGCGAGCGTAACCTGCCCGGCCCTTGCGGCGCGCACCGCTCGGGGTTTCGGGCTCGACGAGGCGGGGGGATTCCTTCACGACGCGCGCGACGGCCTCCTGGCCGAAGAACTCGAGCACCTTCTGCCCCTCGAGCTTCTTGTCGTTGCAGGCACGCGTCACCGCGTTCTGCTCGTGGATGCGCTGCTCCATGACGTTCTTGATGCGGCGGATCTCCTCCTCGAAGTCGGCGATGCGCTTCTGCGCCTCCTCGAGGACCTTCGTGGTGTCGGCCGCGCCGGCGCGGATGTAGCCCTCGAGCGCCTGGATCTGCTCCGCGGCCGCCTCGATGATCTTGTCGGTCGGAATGCCGAAGGCCTTCAGCGACGCCTCCACGATCGTCTTCTTCAGCGCGGAGTCGGTCTCGGCGGGCAGGCTCGCGAGGAGCTGCTTGGCTCGGTCGACGCGCGACTGCTCCTCGGCGTCGTTGCCGAACGCCTCGAAGACCTTCGGGAAGTCGACCTGTCCGCCCGGAGCCGCCGGCGTGGGCCCGACGGGCGCGGGCAGGCCTTGAACGGACGGCCCGGACGGCCCGGACGACGACGCGCCGCCCCGGGATGGCAGCCCCGCGGCTCGCGCGATGATCGCGTCGGCATTGTTTGCCGCGGCATCGTCGGCGGGCTTGGCGCCGTCGGCGGAAGGCATGTCGGGAAGGCCCGTGTCGATCGAGGACGGCTCGGTTCCGAGCTCGCCGTCCTCCTTGACCACGAACCACCCCATCACGGTGGAACCCCAGTTCTTCTTGCTCGTCATGGTTTTTTCGCGGGGATTCTACCCGCCGAGGTCCTCGAGGAGAGCCGCGGCCGCCTGCCGCCCCAGCCGCACGGCGTAGTTCTGGCCCCGGTCCTCCGGGTAGATCTGCGCCATGGCCGCGGAATACAGGCCGGGAACGGGTGTCCGCAGAGGCGGGAGGAGCTTCGAATAGTCGCGCCCCACGATGGGCTGCGCGTACTCGCCGCGGAAGATGTGCTTCGCGAGGATCCAGCTCTCGTCGAACGCCGGATTCACCTTCTTCAGCGCCGGCAGGTAGATCTTCCAGAGCTCGTCGTCGGGCAGCTTGAACCGCGGATCGTCGGGCAGCACGTAGTTCGAGATGTAGAGGACGCGCCTTCCGCCGTAGGTGTCCTTCGGGACGTAGTTCGTGTGCTCGATGAGGCCGCCGAACGGGAGGCTCCGGTCCCCGATGTTGATCCAGTAGTAGTCGCTGTAGGGGCGCGACAGCTCGAGCACCGGGCACAGCGCGTGGCAGTACGAGATCTGCCCCCAGAGCGCGCGCGTCTCCGCCGGCAGGTCGGGTGAGAGGCGCAGGAGCTCGGGGATCGCCACGGTCGAGAGCACCTTGTCGAACGTCTCTTTGCCGCCTGGGAACTCCACCTCGAACGCGCCGTTTGCCGTCTTCACGAGCCGTACGGGTTTCGCGGTGCGCACGTCGGCGCCCCGGGCCTTCGCCCTCTCGAGCACAGCCGCGATCCCACGGCCGAACGAGCCCTTCATGTAGCCCACGCGCTCCCCGAGGCCGGTCTTGTCGCGCGAGCGGGTGCGCAGGGCGATTTTCCCCCAGAGCCACACGAGGCCGATGTCCACGTCGCGCCGCCCGTACTTCTGGAAGAGGAGCGGCCCCCACACGGTGTCCAGCGCGCGGCCGTAGCCGTTGGCGCGCAGCCAGCCGGCCGCCGTCTGGGATTCCAGCGGCTGCCAGTCGCTGCGCTGGCGCAGCTTCAGGGTCGAGAGGACGAACTGGATGCGTCCGAGAAAACCGAGAGGATGGAACTTGAGAAGGGAAAAAGGTGTGCCGAAGTCCCAGAGACGGTCCTCGGTGTAGAAGCCCATCTTCGACGGCAGCCACTCGATGTCGCCGTCCAGCCCGAACTCCCGGGCGAAGTCGACGTAGTCCACGTCGCTCGTGAAGAGATGGTGGTAGAAGCGTTCGAGCGGGACTCCGTTGACGTCGAAGACGCCCACCAGACCTCCGGCCTCGGGGTACTTCTCGAAAACGGTCACCTTGTGGCCCCGTCCGGCGAGGATGTCCGCGGCCACGAGGCCGCACAACCCTCCACCGATGATCCCGATGCGCGGCTGCGGCATGACCCTAGTGTAGCGACAGCCCGATTCCGGGTCAGGGGGCGGGGCGGGCCCGTTGGCATGCTACCGTTCGGGCGCGTTGATCGCCTCGTCGCTCGTCCTCTTCGTCCTGTGCCTTCTCTTTGCGGCCCTCGGCGGCGGGGCCCTCGTCGCGCGTGTCCTCAGAGAGCATTCCGACCGCGTGGCGGCCGCCGACGCGACGCTCCTCGCGGCGCTCCCGGTGGGGCTCCTCGTGGCGGCCTTTCCCGGTTGGATCTTCTCGGGCTTCACCGAGACGCCGCTCCGGATCTGCGTGTTGCTGGCCCTCCCCGCCGTTCTGGGGCTCGTCGTGGCCTTCGGACGGGATCTGCGGAGCGTGCTGCCCGGTACATTGAAGGGCTACGCCCCGGTCCTCGTTCTCTTCGCCGTGTTCGCCTTGTTCCTGTGGATAAGGTCACCGATCCCCGAGATCCGCCAGACGGAGAAGTTCATGGATCACGCGATCCTGAACGCCCTCGTCGTCCAGGAATCCCTCCCGCTCGGGGATCCCTGGTTCGCGGGAGAACGGCTGCCGTACTACCACTTCGGCACGTACGTTCTGGCGCTGCCCGTGAGGGCCTCCGGGCTCCCGGCCCATTACGCGTACAACATTCTCGTGGCTCTGGTTGCCGCGATGGCCGCCGGGGCGGCCTTCGTGGCCGTGAGGCTGAGGGGCGGTGGACGCGGGATCGCCATCATGGCCGTGCTGTTCGTCGCCGTCTGGGGAACGCTCGACGGAGCGCGCCAGAGGCTGGCCGGAACGCCACTGGCCGATCTCGATGTCTGGGTCTCCTCGAGGCGGGTGAAGGACACCATCACCGAGTGGCCCTTCTTCACCCTCCGCCTCGGGGATCTGCACCCTCACTGCGTCGCGATTCCGCTGTTCCTCCTCGTCGTGGGCTTCGCCGGCGTCGCCCCTGCGGGTGCCGGGATCGTGTTCGATGCGCTCCTCTTCGGAAGCCTCATCTCCGCGAACCCCTGGGACCTTCCGGGCGGACTCCTCGCGCTGGCGGCGGGCAGCCTCGCGATCCGGCCGTTCGTCCCCTCGCTCCTGCGGGGGATCGCCACGGTCGCCGTGGCCCTGCCGTTTGCCTTCACCGCCCTCGCGAGCCCGAGACCGCCGTTCGCCGGCCTGAGGCTCGCCGCGGCCACCACGGCGAGCTGGGAGGCGTTTCTCCACTGGGGAACTCTCCTCATCGTCCCCGTTCTCGCCGTCGGCGTCGCGCTCGCCCGCTCGCGCCGGAAAGAGGACGAGGCCTTCTTCGCGGCAACCGTCTTTCCGGCTCTCGGCATCGCGCTCGCGATCGTCTCGGGACGGCCGGTTCTGGGCCTCGGTCTCGCATTCCTCGCCGCCGTGGTCTATCTCGCGAGCTCGAGGCTCTTCCCGGGCCGCAGTTTCAGCGAAACGGTCCCCGAGTGCGCTCTCCTGGCGGGCTTCCTCCTCACGGCCGCGGGGACGATTCTCGTCATGCTGCCCGAGGTCTTCGTCGTGAAGGACACCTACGGCGAAGACCTCCACCGGATGAACACGGTCTTCAAGTGCTACGCCGGCGGCTGGCTGCTGTTCGCACCCGGCGCCGCGCTGCTCCTGCCTCTCGCCCTTTCGACGCGCAGAGCCAGAAAAACGGTTCGCGTTCTCCTCGCCGTGTTCTTCCTCGGCGCGCTCGCCTCCCCGCTTGGGGCGCTCTCTCGCGCGTACAAGGAGGGCGGGTACCCCGGGCCCGACCGCCTCGCGGTCATGGCGCGGGCAAACCCC
>CAZXSG010000540.1:0-4062 GCA_964643185.1 uncultured Holophagales bacterium | reverse complement strand
GGCGGCAGGATCGGTGCTTGGGGGGGGGCCCCCCGGGCGCTCGGCGGGGATGCGGATCCCGTCGCCAATGGCCTGCGGCCTTTCGGCGCGGCGCGCGGTGGGGGTGAGATGGCCTCCTGGCGTCGTGTCGAAGAACAGACGATCCCGTTTCGGGCGGCGCCCCCGGAGCGCGGGCACGAGCGAAACGCCCTGCATCGGCGTGCCGCCCGGAAGGCCCGCGAGCGCGAGGATCGTGGGGGCCACGTCGACGTTCTGGGCGAGCGCCTCGCTCACGAGCCCTTTCGGAACGCCTGGCCCCGCGACGACGAGAGGGATCTCCAGCACCTCCCGGCTGAGCGTCGCCTCGCCGCTCGTCGACGCATGCCCCACGAAGCCGTGCTCGAGAAGCTCCTCGGCGTGGTCGGCCGTGAACACGACGAGCGTCGTCTCCGCGAGGCCCGAGGCCTCGAGCGCCTCGAGCAGCATGCCGAGCGCGGCATCCATGCGGACGACATCGGCGTCGTAGAGCGCGAGGAGCTTTTCGCGGTCGCCCGGTTCGAACTCGAGCCCGAGGCCGTGGGGCACCGTCGCCGAGACCTGCGACCTCTCGAGCCCCGTGGACCCGCGCACGCTCGCGACCGCGGCCTCGTAGCCGGAGGCGCCGTACGGGAGGTGCGGCTCGGTGAGGTGGATCCACGCGAAGAACGGCCCCGCGGGCCGGGCGCGCCCGGGAGACGGGCGGCCGCGCCCGGGAGACGGGCGGCCCCTGAGCCAGGACGCGAGCACGCCGGCGCCGACCACCTCGGCCCCGTCGATCGGCGGCTTCGGGAGACCCAGGTTGCGATAGTAGGAGACCTCGGTGAAGAACCCGTAGCTCACGAGCTCGTAGCCGTTTCGCCCGAGGATTCGCGGGAGCGTCGGGAGGGTCTTCGGCGTCGTGTCGTCGCGGTTCACCACGCCGTGCGTCGGCGGATAGAGGCCGGTGAAGATCGAGACGAGCGCCGGCGCCGTCCAGGGAGTCACGGTGTACGTCCTCGGAAACCGCGCGCCCCGTGCGGCGAGGCGCGCGAGGGCGGGCGTGCGGCCGCCGGGGGCGTAGTCGACGCGATCGGCGCGCAGCGAATCGGCCGTGATCAGGAGGATGTTGGGACGCGTGGCCCGGGGCGCGGCGGACCGGCAGGAAACCGCGAATACCGCGAATACCGCGAATACCGCGAATACAGTGAATACCGCGAACACAGCGAACACCGCGAGTGCCCCGGGCACGGGCGCGCCCCTACGCGGCCGGATCTTCATCGCGCCCTCGTTCCCTCCGGAACGGGCTGTGCGGCGACGCGCAGAGGAAGGCCCCCAGCGCGAGCGCCGCTCCCATGGAGTTGGAGCCGATGTCCTTGAAGCGGAACGTCCGCATGGGAATGCGGCCCTGGAGGGTCTCGTCCACCACGCCCACCGTGAGCACGAACAGCAGCCCGAGGAGGAGGCCGCGAGGATCCCGGAAGCTCACCCGCACCGCCTGGAACGTGAGCACCCCGAGGAGCCCGTACTGCAGAAGGTGCGCGCGCTTGGCCGGCGTGTCGTCGACTCCGAAGTAGACGAGAAGGATCAACGCGTACGTGCCGAGGACGGCGAGGAGCCCGAACAGCGCGGGCACGCGATTTCGCGGCCCGGCGCGATAGGCCCACAGGAAGAGCACGGCCAGGCAGACGGCGCCGGCCACGGCGTAGATGCGGAGCGGGTGCTCACCGAGCCGGGGCTGGATCTCCTTCATCCAGATCACCGGGGCCATCGACAGCGTGGCGAGCTGGAGAGCCGCGAAGAGAAGCGCGAGGGCCGCGAACCACGCGCTCCGGAGGATTCCCGGCGGTCCGGTAGGACCGCTAAGGGATCCCTGCGGGATACCCACGACGTCAGAGGCCGACGGCGAGCGGCACGGACACGGGTCGCGCATCCGGCAGCCGGCCCGTCTGGGACCACTCGTGATACGCGGCCGTGACCTCGGGCGCGGGGCCGTCGGCGAGGACCCGTCCCTCGGCGATCCACACGGCACGCTGGCAGGTCTCGACGATGTCGGCGAGCGCGTGCGATACGAGGAGGAACGTCTTGCCGCGCTTGCGGAACGTTTCCATGCGCTCGTTGCACTTGGCGCGGAAGCGCTCGTCGCCCACGGAGAGCGCCTCGTCGATGAGGAGGATGTCCGGGTCGACATCGGTCGCGACGGCGAACGCGAGCCGGGCCGACATGCCCGAGGAGTACGTGCGGATCGGCGCGTCGAGAAACGGCTCCAGCTCGGCGAAGGCGGCGATCTCGGCCATGCGGACCTCCATCTCGCGGCGCGCGAAGCCCATGAGCGCGCCATGGAGGACGACGTTCTCCCGGCCCGTCAGCTCTCCGTGAAACCCGAGCCCCAGCTCGAGGAGCGGGGCCAGCCGGCCTCGCACCACGACGCGGCCCGACGTGGGCCGGCGCACGCGCGCGATGAGGCGGAAGAGGCTGCTCTTTCCGGCGCCGTTCGGGCCGATGACGCCGACCGTCTCGCCCGGCAGGATGGTCAGGTTGATGCCCGAGAGCGCGACGAGCTGCTCGGCCTGGATGCGGCCCTGGATGCTCCGGATCGCGTATTCCTTGAACGAGTTGATGACCTCGGTGGGCACCGCGTAGCGGAGCGAGACGTCGGTCAGCTCGATCGCGGGCAGAACGCCCGGACCGTCAGCTGCGCGCACCGTAGTCCTCGATCTTGGCGGCGTAGAACGCCCAGCCCGTTCCCACGGCGACCACGGCGAGCACCGAGGCGACCGTGAGGTCGAACATCGACGGGAGACGGCCCTCGTAGAGAGGCGCGCGGAAGACCGCCACGAGATATGTCATCGGGTTCCACTCGAGCACCTTCTGGTAGTGCAGAGGAAGGATCGACGGCGTGTACACGATGGGCGTCACGAAGAACCACGTGGAGAGGAGCACGAGGTACGTCTCGCGAACGTCCACGAATCGCGAGGCCATGGTGAACACGAGGAGCCCGATGCCGGCCGTGAAGAGCGCGGCGATCGCCATGGGGATGGGCAGGAAGAGCCACGTGACGTGAAACGGAAACCGCGTGCCGACCATGATGATCGCGAGGGGCACGAGCGAGAGCACGAGGTTCACGAGCGCGACGCCGACGGCCGAGGCCACGAAGACCGAGCGGGGAATGTAGATGCGCCGCGTGATCTCGAGCGCGTCCACCGTGAGAGAGGCTGCATGCCCCGTGGCCTGGGAGAAGAACGACCACACGAGGGAGCCCGTGAGGAAGTAGACGGGGTAGTTCGAGACCTCGGTCTTGAGGATCGCGGAGAACACGAACGCCAGCGCCACCATGTTGAGGAGGGGGCTCAGCATCGTCCACGCGATGCCGAGCACGGAGCGCTTGTATCGGACCTTGATGTCGCGCGAGACGAGCTCGACCACGAGGTTCCGGAAGCTCCATAGCGCCGCCGCCTCGGAGAGGAAGCGGTTTCCGTGACGCTCCGAGTCGTAGTACGCCGCCGAGTGATAGCGGCTGTCCCAGGATGCGGCCTCTTTGGCCTCTGTGGCCTCGGTCCCCTTCATGCATCGCCGAGAGCTTCGCCCGGGGGCGAAGTCGCTCGTAACTCTCGATGCTACACTAACTTGCGCATGTCTGCCGCCCCCCGGCCCGCGCCGGTCCCCCCTCCCGCCCCCTCGGAAGATGCCGACGTCGGGGCCGAAGTCAGGGCAGAAGCCCGGGCGGAAGTCCGTGCGGAGGCCGCAGCGTTCGAGCGGGACCTCGCCCGCTCGAACCAGAAACGGCTCGAGGTCGAGCTCCGGCGCCTCGAGCGCCGGCTCACCGAGTCCGAGGCCGAGCGCATCTCTCTCAAGAATCGCCTTTCCGAGAAGGAGCGCTACCTCGACGCCATCCTGGCCTCCAAACCCTGGCAAGTCATTCAGGCGCTCCGGGGCCTCGTCGGCCGCCGCTGGTAGCCCGGTGAAAGACGCTGCACGGGCCGCGGAGCTGGCCGAACGGGTGAAGGCCCTCGAAGCACGGCTCCTCGCGCTCTCGCGCCTCCTGCCCCGCGAGTACCTGCACCTCCT
>CAZXSG010000539.1:0-4071 GCA_964643185.1 uncultured Holophagales bacterium | reverse complement strand
CGGCCCCGGCCCTGACGGGGGGCCTCGGTCGTTCGGCCGTTCGGGTGACAGGCCTGCAGCGAATCCTCGGGGGGCGCCGCACGGCCGGGGGGGCGCTCGGCACGCGGTGCCGCGAGGCCGAGCGCGCGTTCGGCACGCTCGTCACGTCCACCAACCCCGACCCGGCCGAGGTGGGCCGCCAGTTCCTCGCGCTCGACGCGCTCAGGAAACAGGGCGCGACGATCCAGGAACGGTTCCGGTCGTCCTTCGACGGGATCCTCACGGCCGACCAGAAAACCAAGGTCACGGCTCTCGGCGCTCTCGACGGCCAGCTCAAGGGACTCGGCGCGCTCCACGCACTCGGACTGTAGACCGCAGCTCGCGGCGGGCCCGGACCGACACCGAGTGTGGCTGCGGGCGTTCCGCCCTCCGCACCGGGCCCGCCCGACTCACAGTTGTGAGTAGAACCCCACGTTGACGTTTCCGCTCCAGCTGTTCGTACTCCCGCTCACGATGGACGCCGTCGAGAGGACCGTGAAGCCGTGGCCCGTGGCGCCCACCAAGGGCACCGCGTTGGGTTTCGGCGGTCCGCCGACGGCGGTCTGTTTCACGCAGCAGCTCCCTTCGTGTCCCAGGACGACGAGGTGGCTGTTGACACCCCGCCCCGCGAGGTCGGCCACGAGGTTCGTCCCCACGAACGCATTGAACTGGGACTTGCGCAGGACGGGTGTGTCGTCGGGCACGAGAGACCGTAGAGAGACGAGCGTCTTCATGGCGCGCCCCGCGACCGTGTTCGCCGGGACGGCGACGTTGGCCATGCCCGACGGGGGATCCAGCTCCACCAGCCACACGGGACAGCGCATGCTCGCGGCAAACGCGAGGAGATGCCTCTGTGAGCCGATGAGGGCCGGAGAGCCGTTGAAGTTGCCCTGCTCGTCGATGAGGAGGACGCCCACGGTCGTCCCCAGGCCGATCAGCCTCGTCATCTCGCCCATGAGCGATCCCTGAAGCAGTGTCATCTTCCGGCTCCTCGAGTCTCCAGCGCGCGGAGGGCTGACCAGAAAGGAAAAGCCGGCTTTCGCCGGCTTTTCCGAGTTCACCGAGGGATTCTTCGAATCAGGCGATCGACTTGCGGAGCATGAGGACGCCGACGGCGGCCACGAGGGCTCCGAGAATCAGAAGGCCGAGCTCGTCGAGCGTCGGCACCTGGGTCGGGTTGATGGGAATGCCGACGGTCGTGGTGACCAGGGGTCCGAGGACCGGCGGGAAGTTCGTTCCGGCGATCGTGTAGTTGCCGTTGTTGATCGTGCCGGTCGCGTTCGAGTTGACGCCCACGGTGATGGTGAACGTGCCCTGAGCGCCCGGCTGCAGCGTGCCGAAGTTGCAGGTCACGACGCCCGCGGCCTCGGTGCAGGACGGGCTGGAGGCGGAGATGAAGGTCGTCTGCGCCGGGACCGTCTCGGTGACGACGAGGTTGTCGACGGCGATCGTGCCCGTGTTGCGATAGAGGAACGTGTAGTTCAGCGACGCGCCGGCCGGGACGGGATCCTGCGATTCGGTCTTCGAGACGGCCAGGCCCGGGAGCTGGGCGCCGAATCCGTCCGCGTAGATGTATCCGAAGTGACCGCCCTGCGAGCAGTCGGCCGCGGTGATCTCGACCTCGATGTTGTCTCCGATGGCGATGGAGGCTGAGCCCGGGGCGATGTCCACGATCTGCCAGTCGGTGTAGAGGAGACCGCCATTTCCCGTCTTCCAGGGGACGCCGGCCTGATTCGCGAAGTTCAAGGACTCGAACAGGAGGGCGCTGCCGCGCGTGATGTTGCGCACGGCGACGTAGAAGTAGGGCTGCTGCTGCGGGCTGTGACCGGGGTTCTCGAGGACGGGGCCGACGACGAACCTCACGTGCACCTGGTTGTCGAACGAGTCGACGTCGCCCGCGACGATGACCGACTGCTGCTTGATCGTGTTCGAGACGTTTCCGGTGATTGGGCCGTTGACCCGGGCGGAGTAGGTGCCGATGTACGGGAACTTCAGCGTTGCGGCCGCGCCGAGCAGCGGATCGTCGCCCGTCTGCGGGGACGCCGCGGTCACGGTCACCGACTGGTCGACGCCACCCGCGTTCCGCACGATGTTGGTGCCCGTGAACGGTGGCGTGCCGGTCAGACCAGGATTCAGGAACGTCGACTTCGTCCAGCCGGTAAAGTCACCGGACTCGAATCCGCCGTTCGTGAAGAGCGCGTACATGAGGCTCGACACGAGAAGCGGCAGGGCAATCAACGCTCCGACAAACGGGACTTTGCTTTTCGGCTTCATGAGGCACTCCTCTAAATGGATGAGGGGAGTCTATCCCCCGGTGTCCATTTCGGCAAACCCCTATTCCCCCTCGGGAAGGGTCGTCGTGGAGACCACCCGGAGCACCTCGAGCCCGCCCCGGGTCTCCGTCGATTGCACGGCCGGGTAGAACCACCGACCCAGGCGAGCGGAGGCCAGAAAGAACGTGCGGTTCGTGCCGCCGTTCCGGCCCGGCACCTCGAGGCCCTGGAGCTTCCCGGTGAGGCCGCCGAAAACGATCCGGAACCGCCCATAGGCGTCCTTCGCCTCGACCGAAGGCAGCGTCTGACCCGCGAACGGAATCTCCTTCGGCACCGCCCCTCCCCGGAGGGCTTCGAAGAAATGTCTCACCACGAAAAGGCTGCGGAGCCGCGAGATCGCGAGGTCCCGCTCCTCCGGGGAGCCGGGCTCCTCCTTCGCACCCTCGCCGCGGACGAAGACCGTCGGGGAGAGCCGCACCCACGAAGCGGGTTGCCCCTTCGTCGTGACCTCCCGGCGAAAACGGTCGGGCCAGAGGCCCGTCTCGAGAACCTGCGGGCGTTCCCGGCCCGGCGCAACGTCGAGCGTTCCCCGGAGCTTCACCTCCGCGAGGCCCGCCGCCATCCGATCGGTCGCGTGGGCCAGGAGGACCTCGCGGGGTGAGACCCTCGGGATCGGGCGCGGAGCATGGGGATGGCCCTTCTCCTCGCCGCCTTTCGCCTGCGGCCCGACCAAAGCGAGACCGAGAAAGACGAGACCGAACGCCGCTCTCATCCCTTCATTCCGCCCGGAGGAACGTGGGGTCCGAGGACACGTTGTCGATCAGGGTGACGTACGCGTCGAAGGCGTCGTTTCCGGCGATGCGCTCGATGGTCGCGACGTAGCCTTCACCCGTCACGCCCAAGAAGTCCGAGAGGATCCGCGTCCACTGGTAGAGGTTCCCGGGCGCCAGGGTCTGGACGAGCGGCTGTCCCACCTGGTTTCCGTTGCGGTCGGTCACCGTGACCCGCATCGTGATGGGAGCTTCCGCGTCACCC
This sequence comes from uncultured Holophagales bacterium, assembly GCA_964643185.1. Lineage (GTDB taxonomy): Bacteria > Acidobacteriota > Thermoanaerobaculia > UBA5066 > UBA5066 > JAEUQS01. The sequence goes on along the minus strand of CAZXSG010000539.1, from coordinate 745 downwards.
GTCGTCGCGCCGAGATGCACCACGGCCAGGTTCGTGCGCACGGCGTCGGACTGGGTGAGCCCGATGATCCGCTTCTTTCTCGAGGCCCGTGAGAGATACGGGTCCAGCCCGTCGTACCCGAGACCTGTGCCGTTCGAAGCCACCGTCCGCGCGGTCGCGATGCCGTTCGCGAACTCCCGGAACGCGATGCGGATGGAGCCGAAGTCGTCCGTGCCGACGAGCGAGGGCGCGAGCTGCCGGTAGTGGTCCACGGCGTTCGCATACCGCACACCGCGGCGCGGCTCGAGCGTGAGGACCTCCTGGACCTTGTTCCCCGTGCGCGCCGAGGTGAACGTGACGTCGGCCACGGCCGTTCCGCCGCCCGTGTTCGTGACCGCGCATTCGGAGCTGAAGCGCGTGCCGATGCCGCCCGCGTCGGTTACGACCGAGAGCGTCACGGTGTAGGAGTTCGCGTTCCCCGTGGCCCGGATGAACGCGGCGTCCTGGTTGGCGTTCGACACCACGGTCGCGTACGCGTCGTAGTTCGCGAAGCCCGACTGGTACGGCTGGATGATCACCGAGAACGTCTCGCCGACCGCGCCCGGAAAGTCCGCGAGAGGAGAGTTGAGCTGGGCCACCGTGTTCGGAGGGACCTGCAGGTCCTTCGAGCCCACCTCGAGGCCGGTCGCGTCGTCGAAGAAATCGAGAGACATCGAAAGAGTCGCGCAGGGCGTGCCCGTGAACCCACAGAGGTTCGCGATCGCGA
>CAZXSG010000538.1:0-4075 GCA_964643185.1 uncultured Holophagales bacterium | reverse complement strand
CGCGACGGTCTACGGCATCGTGAAACAGCACCGCGGCTGGATCGTCACGACGAGCATCGTGGGCGCCGGCACCACGTTCGAGGTCTACCTGCCCGCCGTGGCGGGCCAGGTGGCACCGCAGGCGACTGCACCGCAGGCGGTTCTCCCGGCGCGGATGGCTCGCGGAAAGGAGACCGTCCTCGTCGTCGAGGACGAGCCGGCGCTCCGCAACCTGGTGAAGATGATCCTCACCGGCTGCGGCTACGAGGTGCTTCTCGCCGAAACGGGGGTCCAGGCTCTCGAGGTGTGGAAGGCGCGCGGAGATCGGGTCGATCTTCTGCTGACCGACATGGTCATGCCCGACGGCATGTCGGGAAGGGACCTCGCCGAGGCCCTGCACCGAGAGCGCCCGGAGCTGCCCGTCGTTTTCACCAGCGGCTACAGCCCCGAGCTGGGCGGCCAGGGGCTCGCGCTCGCGGAGGGTGTGAATTTCATCCAGAAGCCGTACGCGCCGAAGAAGCTCGCAGACCTCATTCGCAGGCGTCTCGACCGGCCCGGCCACTAGACTCTGCGCGCGGAGGTCGAAATGCCGATCCGAAGCGCTCTCGCGCTGCTCCTCGTCGTCCTGGCGTTCCCGTCGGCCGCGCAGCGCACGCAGAAGCCGCCGCTCCACGCCCGCAAGTGGATGGCGATCACGGGAAAGCCGCTCGCCGCGACGGCCGGCGCGATGACGTTCCAGAAGGGCGGCAACGCCGTCGACGCCGCGGCCGCGATGCTGGCCGCGACGTGCACGATGTGGGACACGCTGTCGTGGGGAGGGGAGACGCAGGCGCTCCTGTACGACCCGCGGGCGAAGAAGGTCGTGGGCATCAACGCGCTCGGAGCCGCGCCAACCGGCGCGACACCCGGGTTCTTTCGGAGCAAGGGCATGAGCGTTCCGCCCGAGTTCGGTCCGCTCGCCGCGGTGACTCCGGGCACGCCGGGCGGACTCATGGTGATGCTCGCCGAATATGGAAAGCTGTCGCTCGCCGACGTGCTCGACCCCGCGCTCCAGCTCGCCGACGGCTATCCCATCGAACGGCAGGCCGCGGACGCCATGGAGCGCGAGAAGAAGCGGATCGGCGGCTGGCCGTACTCGGCTGCCGTGATGCTCCCGCACCGAAAGGCGGGAGGGCCCGATGCCGCGGTGCGCCCGTCGGATGGCGCGTCGGGTCCCACGCCGGCGCACGACCGGCCGGCGGCTCCGCTCCAGGTCTCGAGCAGGGAAGCTCCCGCTCCGGGCGAGATGTTCCGGCAGAAGGACCTCGCCGAAACGCTGCGCAAGCTCATCGCGGCCGAGCGGGAGGCTCTCGCGAAGGGGAAGTCGCGCAAAGAGGCCATCTACGCCGCGTACGACCGCTTCTTCAAGGGCGACATCGCGAAGGAGCTCGTTCGCGGCACGGCCGAGCAGGGCGGACTCCTGACGCTCGAGGACCTCGCGACGTGGAGCGTGCGCATCGAGGAGCCGGTGTCGACGACCTACAAGGGAATCGACGTCTACAAGCTCACGGTGTGGACGCAGGGCCCCGCGATGCTCCAGGCGCTCAACATCCTCGAAGGGTTCGATCTGAAGGGGATGGGCTTCAACAGCGCCCGCTACGTGCACACGGTGACGCAGGCGATGAGCCTCGCGTTCGCGGACCGCGATTTCTATTACGGCGACCCCTACGTTCCGCCGGTCGAGCCCGTGAAGGGCCTCCTCTCGAAGGAGTATGCAAAGGAACGCGCGAAGCTCGTGCGAGCGGACCGCAACGATCCCACGATCGGGCCCGGCGATCCGTTCGCGTTCGAGGGCGGGAAGAACCCGTTTCCGGAGCTCCTCGCGAAATGGTCCTCGAAAGGACCGGCCGTTCCGGCGAAGACGGCCTCTCTCGGAGTGCGCGCGGCGTCCGAGTCTTCGTTCTACACCGGCACGACGTCGATCGAGGCGGCCGACGAGGAAGGCTGGGTCGTCTCCGTGACGCCCAGCGGCGGCTGGATTCCCGCCGTCGTCGCGGGCCGTACGGGCGTCGGGCTCAGCCAGCGGATGCAGAGCTTCGTGACGGACCCGGCCGACGGCCCGTTCAACGTCGTCGCACCCGGGCAGAGGCCCCGCGTCACGCTCACGCCCACGCTCGCGCTGAAGGACGGCAAGCCGTTCCTCGCGTTCGCGGTGCAGGGCGGCGACAGCCAGGACCAGAACCTGCTCCAGTTCCTCCTGAACGTCGTGGAGTTCGGCATGACGGTGCAGGAAGCCACCGAGGCTCCGAACTTCAACAGCTTCCAGATGCGGAGCTCGTTCGGGGATCACCGGTCGGAGCCGGGGAAGCTGCTGCTCAACGAGGCGACGCCGCCGTGGGTGCGCGGCGAGCTCCGCCGGATGGGCTACACGATGACGTACGAGGAACGGACGTCGGGCCCCATCAACGCGATCCTGTTCGACCGCGTCCACGGCACGATGTGGGGCGGCTCGAGCAACCACGGCGAGGACTACGGAATCGGCTGGTGAGGCCGCGAAAACCCGGACAAATCAGCGCGCCGGAGGCGTTTCCGGGCCCGGAGGGCTGAACAAATTCTATTCGACGACCAAGGCCTTGGGGTCGTTGACCATGCTGCGTCCGCCGCGCTCGGCGCGAATCGTGCGCGAGAACAGCGACACGTCGCTGCGGAACAGGAACACGAACAGCAGCTTCGTCCACGAGCGGTGCGACGCTAGCGTGTCGTAGGCCTCCGGCGCCGTCTTCGTGATCTGGGGGAGCCGGTTCCACGGCACGAACGGGAAGTCGTGGTGCTCGTTGTGGTAGCCCACGTTGAGAGCCACGATGTTCAGCGGACCGTAATAGCTCGACGTCTCCTGCGTGGCGGCCTGGCCCCGGTGCACGAGGAAGTGCTCCTGGATCCAGCGGGCGCCGAGCGGGTGGAGGCCCACCGAGAAGAAGAACGAAACGCCCAGGAACAGCAGGGCCATCGGTCCGAGGAGAAAGAACACGGCGGCGTCGTACGCGAGCTGAACGGCGATGTTCAGGATGACCCACCGGTCGAACAGCTGGATCTCCTTGAGGCGGCCGGGACGCGTCACCTGGAAGATCGGAAAGAACATGAGCCACAGCGCCTTCGCGGGCATGGAGTGGCCGATGAGCTTCGCCTCCCAGCGGTTCGGGATGTCGGCGTCCAGCTCGTAGACCCCCTGGAACGCGTGGTGCTTCAAGTGGTATTTCTGGAACGAGATCGCGCTCGGCAGGAGATGCGGCAGGTTCGCGACGATCGAGAACAGGCGGTTCCAGGGACCGCTCCTGAAGATCAGGTTGTGCGCGCACTCGTGGATGAGCACCCAGAGCGTGTGGCTGAGAAACGCGCCGAAGAAGAACGCCGCCAGGACGACGATCCACCAGGGCTGGTCGCGGAGCAGCCAGCCCGTGGCGGTCTGGACGCTCACGACACCGAGGATGAGCGGCGCGCTCCAGGGGTTACGCCCCGCGAGCGCCTTGATGCCCGCGTGGTTGCGCAGGATCTCCCGGCCACGCGCGGCATGCGGCTCCCGCGCGGTCGACACGGTGAAGTCGGTGGGCGCCAGCGCGGGCGACGTGGGCGCATCCGTCGCGAGCTCGCGCCCTTGAGCTTCGATCATCAGAGGAGTATCCCTCCGTTCGGCGTTTCCTGCTCGCCGGCTACGGGCTGAGAATCATCTTCGCGACGAGCATGTAGATCGCGAGGCCCGTGGCGTCCACGACCGTCGTGATGAGCGGCGCCGACGCGACCGTCGGGTCGAGCTTCAGCTTCTGCGCGACGATGGGAACGATCGCGCCGATCACGTTGGCCCACACGGTGACCGCCATGATGGTGAGTCCGATGACGGCCGCGAGCTTCCAGCCCGTGCCCCACGCGTACGCGCGGAGGATCGCGATGAAACACAGGATGACGCCGAGGAGGAGCCCGGTCGACATCTCGCGCAGCACGACCCGCCACGTGTCGCGCGCCTCGATCTGGCCGAGCGCGAGGCCCCGGATGATCGTGGAGACCGTCTGGCTGCCGGCGTTGCCGCCCGTGCCGATGATGAGCGGGATGAAGAACGACAGCG
>CAZXSG010000537.1:0-4089 GCA_964643185.1 uncultured Holophagales bacterium | reverse complement strand
ATTGCTGTGCTCGTGGCGAGGGTCTCGTGATCGGGGATCGGAATGGTGACCCTGACTTCGATTTTGAGGGGACGAGCGGTAGCGCTGCTCTCGTGGCAGGAGTGGTCGTGGGCTTGCAGTCGACGCTCGAGACGCGCCTCACCCAACAACAGCTATCGAAGCTCGTCCGAACAGACGCTTGTATGGGCAGCAACGTCCCGGGCATCGGACGCCTGCCGGACTACATCAAGATGCGGGCATGCTCGTGAATCCCGCCCCCGGTACGCGTCCCGCGTTCTTCGCACCTTGAATCCTCCCCGAGCCGAGGGGTCGGGGTGCTCGAGCTTCCGCGCGACGTTCACATCTTCGACCTCCCCGAGCCGGCCTGGGCTGCGTTTGGCGCACAGGCTGGAGATGTCACGAGACTCCCCGTTCCGTTTTCCCATGGCGGCTCGCGATCCCCTCGCGCACAATCCCCGCGTCCCCGAAGCCCATGGAATCGAACGCAGCGACCCCGATGACCGGCCCCGCCGTGGCGGAGAGGCTCATCCTCGACGAGCCGCTGCGGGACCGCCTCATCGAGATCGCGGCCCACCGCTTCCGCCTCGACCGCGAGACGGCCGAGGACCTGCTCCAGGAAACGGCCATCGAGCTGGTTCGGAGCGCCGGCCTCATCCAGAAGCCGGACGGCTTCGCCTACCGCGTCTTCTACACCCGCTGCTGCCACTACCTCGAACGCGAGAGCGGTCGCCGCGCCCTCCGCGAACGGGCCGGCCCGCCTTCGTCCCGCCCCCACACGGACGAGGCCGAGGCGCTCGACCTGGGCATCACGCTCCGGCAGGCGCTCGCACAGGTCACTCCCTCGTGCCGCAGGCTCCTCTACTTCCGATACATCGAGGGCCGCACCCTGGAGGAGACCGCGGCGGTTCTCGAGAAGGCCGGGAGCGGCGTCTCCACCCTCATCACCCGCTGCCTCAGAAAGCTCAGGAGGCTCGTCACGTGCGAAGCGAGCTAGGCCCCGCCGCTCACGTCGACGAGTACGCGCTCCTCTGCTACATCGCAGGCGAGCTGCACGATCTCGATGCGCGCCGCGTCGAGATTCACGTCCGAACGTGTGCGACCTGCGCCGAGACGCTCGCCGGGATGCGGTGGCTCGACGCCGCGCTCACGGAGCACCGCGAGGTGGCGTTCGAACGGAACGCCTTCGCCGATGCCCTTCCGGCAGACGACGCCCTTCACGAGCGTCCTCTGCCCGCAGACAGAACGTCCCGCCCGGTGGCCTTCGGCGGTCCCGCGTTTCTCGACCTCGTTCTCTCGGCCGGCCGCGAGGCTCGCGCGGCCAGCCCGGGCCTTCTCGACGTTCCGCCCGACGCCCTCGCCTCCCGCCTCCAGAGCCTGAAGCTCGAGACGCTCCAGGATCGTTACGTCCTCGGCTACGCCCTCGACGATGCGCTCCACCGCATGATCGATCGGCCCGCGGCCTTCCGCAGGTTTGCCGAGAAGGCTCTCCGCCGGCTGGCGGTGGAACCGGCGCGTCCCCTCTCGTCCACGCCCCCCGATGCCCTCACTCCCGCCGACGTGGCCTACCCCCTCGATGAGCTCACCGGCCGCGCCCACCTCGTCGCGGGCTCGGCCTGCCTCTGGTCCAACGAGCTCGAGGAAGGCGGCCGCCACCTCCTCGCCGCATGGCGCTCGTTCGAGGCGGGTTGCGCCACGGCGCTCTCCTTCGCGTTCGCCGAGCGCTACGCGTCCCAAAGGCGGTCCTTCGCCGATCGCCCTCACGAGGCCCGGTCCCTCGCCGTGCGCGCCCGCCGCACGTTCGAGGACTACGGCGACGAAGCGAACCGGGCGCGCGCCGACTATGCCGCCGGCCTCGCGCTCTCGACCGAGGGCCGCGAAGAGGACGCTCTCGTGTCCTTCCGGGCCGCGCGCGACACGTTTCTCGAATGCGGCCTCTTCGGCGCCTACGTCTCGGCGCTCAACTCCATCGGCCTCTGCCTCCTCGAGGTCGGGAAGGTGGCCGCGGCGACGCACGAGTACGCCCTCGCCCTCCGCATCACGCAGCGCCACGGACAGCTCTCCTACAGGCCCTACCTGAGGATGAACCTCTCGCGCACCCTCTTCGCTCATGGCCGCTACGCAGAGGCCGTGCGCGGGCTCGAAGCCGCCGCGCGCCTCTTCGGCGCCGCCGGCGCGCACGCCGACGAGGCGATCGCCGTGCTCTACCTCGCCGAGTGCCTGGCCCGGTCCGGACGCCTCGACGCGGCCCGCCACACGGTGAGCCTCATGGAGGAGAAGCTCACGACGTCGGGGAGCGAGAGCGCCCGCCAGCTCGTCCGTTTCCGCGAGGAGCTCGCGTCGGGAGATCCCGACTTCCAGGCGCTCGCCGCGCTGCGCACCCAGACCGAGCGATCCCTCCGCGCCGTCTGAGCGCTCCCGGGCGACAGTGAGTCCCGAAATGCCCGGCGCGCGTCGCCGGGTCTGAGCGTCTCCGCGGGCGCGGCGCCGCCGATCTCGCCGGAGGTGTACCGAAACACGCTCCACAGCCTCACATAGGTTGCGGAAACCATCGGTTTGCGCGCGCTGATTGACGGCTTCCGAGAGGTCCCGAGAACGGGACCTCGAGGAGGTAACCGTGAAGAAGCGACTGTATCTGTGTGCGGCCCTGACGGCCCTGGCCGTGAGCCTGGGCTCTTCGCCGGTGTCTGCCGCGCCGCCCCGCAACCCCGGCAAGGTCGTGCTCCCCGACGCCGCCGGGACGTTCGGAATCTTCGAGTTCCTGGAGCGGCTCTTCGGCTGGCCCGGCGAAGGCACCGTCTCGCCGCCGCGAGGCGGAACGGAAAGCCCCGGCAAGGGTGACACGCCGCGGGATCCCGACGACCCGCCGCCCTGCCCTCCAGAAGCGCTCCCCGACGATCCGTGCGCCCGCGGGCACGGACCGGTGGGCTGATCAGGGCCGCTTCCGCTCCGTCAGGAGGGCGCGCGTCGCTTCGTGCCTGGGGTTCTCGAGCACGCTCGCGGGCGCGCCCTCTTCCACCACCGGCCCCGCCGCGAGAATCACGACCCGCGTCGCGAAGTCGCGCACGAAGTCGTCGTCGTGCGTCGTGAGAAGGAGCGTCCAGCCCTCCTTCACGAGCCGCTCGAGGCTTTCACCCAGCTCGTTCCGCCGCGCGGGATCCAGCGACGCGGTGGGCTCGTCCATGAGGAGGAGCGGCGGATCCATGGCCAGCGCGCGCGCAATGGCCACGCGCTGCTGCTCGCCGCCCGAGAGCTCGCGCGGGAACGCGTTCTCCCGGTGCCCGACGCCCAGCTCCGCGAGGAGCTCGCGGGCGTCCTTCTCGGCCGCGTCCGCCGCCACGCGCTGCACGTGGCGCGGCGCGAGCGTCACGTTGTCGAGGACGCGGAGGTGCGCGAAGAGCCCGTGGTCCTGGAACACCAGACCCACCCGCTCGCGGAGCGGACGGAGACGTGACTCGGGAGGCAGCGGCCCGGGTGTGAGGGCGAAGCCGTCCACAGTGACCGATCCCGCGTCGAACGGCTCGAGGGCGGCCACGGTGCGGAGGATCGTCGTCTTGCCGCCGCCCGAGAGACCCATGAGCGCCACGAGCTCGCCCTTCCCCACCTCGAGATCCACACCGTTCAGGATCGCGCGGTCGCCGCGGCGCTTCGTGACCTTCGCGATCGAGAGAACGGGTTTCACGCGTGCCCCAGCGAGAAGCGCTCTTCGAGGCGCCGCGCGAGATGCGCGAGCGGCAGCGACAGCGCGAGGTAGAGGAGCGCGCAGAGCGCTCCCGGAAGCGCCCAGCTCCCGAGGTTCGACGCCATGATCTGCGTCTGCTTCGTCAGCTCGACCACGGTGATCACCGAGACGAGCGAGGAGTCCTTCAGGAGCGCGACGAAATCGTTCGTCATGGGCGCGAGCGCCACGCGGAGCGCCTGCGGCCCGCGGATGAGCCGCAGGATCGCGAACTCGCTGAAACCCAGCGTGCGGGCGGCCTCGAGCTGCACGCGCGGCACCGAGAGGAGCGCCGAGCGATAGACCTCGCTCTCGTAGGCCGCGTCGTGGAGGCCGAGGCCGAGGAGCGCCGCGAGAAACCCCGGCCGCGTCAC
>CAZXSG010000536.1:0-4098 GCA_964643185.1 uncultured Holophagales bacterium | reverse complement strand
GGGGGGGGGGGTATGGGGAGGTCGTCCGTACCAACCGGCCGGCGGTTGTGGAACTCGTGAAGACCGGGCGCCAAGAGAGCCGCGCCGGCGAGGAGCACCATGGCGGGAGCGAAATGTCCCACGATGAGGAACTGCCGGAACCTCTGGTGGCCTCGGTCCGGCGTCGTCCCCCGGCCTCCGCCCTTGAGCGTGCCGTTGGGATCCAACCGTAGGGTGAAGAGGGCGGGCGCGACGCCGAACACGACGGCCGTGAAGAGACAGGCTCCGAACGTCCAGGAAAGGACGTGCCAGTCGAGCGCCAGGACGACCCGTTCGCCGTTGTCGCCCGTGCTGCGCACCGCGAGCCAGTCGGCCACGAGCACCGCGACGTAGACGGCGAACGCGCCTCCCGTGAGGGCCAGGAGCAGCGACTCGAGGAACAGCGGACGCAGCAGCCGCGTGCGGGACGCCCCGAGCGCGGTGCGCACCGCGAACTCGCGGGCGCGGGCCATGGTGCGGGCCAGGAGCAGGTTCGCGAGGTTGGAGCACGCGATGAGCAGCACGAAACCGGAAAGCCCGATGAGCATCGCGAGCGTGGTCGGTCCGTTGTCGCCCGCGGCGGCCGCGCTGAGCGGGTTCGAACGCCACACGCTCTTGGCGTGCACCTCGGGGTGCGCCTTGGCGAGGCGGCTCCCGAAGCTCGTCACGAAGGCTTCCGATTGCTCGCGGGTGATTCCGCTGGACCTCTTGCCGATGAGCTCGAGCCAGGTGCCGGTTCGGTCCGCGGTTTCCTTTTCGTCGAGCCCGAGCGGCCGGAGAAGGTCGACCCACCCCAGGTGGCGCCAGTCGTTGAAGCTCGCGGGCAGCACGCCGACGATCTCGTGCACCTCGCCGTCGACCCTCACGGTGTGGCCGACGATGTCGCTCCGGCCGCCGAAACGGTTCTGCCACGCGCGCTGGCTGATCACGAGCACCCGGTGATTCCCGCGCACGGCCTCCTTGGGCACGAAGCCGCGCCCGAGCTGCGGCTCGACGCCGAGGAGCGCGAGAAAATTCGCGGAGACACGGAGCGCCGGGGCCATCTCGGCCGGCCGGCCGGGTTCGGCCAGGCTCAGCTGCGCGGTGCCGAAGGCCGTGATCTCGCCGTACCCGCCGAACCCCGACGCCGCGTCGAGGTAGTCGGCCGGAGAGAAGCCTCCGCTGACGTTCTGCTCCGTGGCCCTCACGATGCGGTCCAGCCGGTCGTTGTCGGCATAGGGCAGCGGGCGCAGCATCACTTCGTTGAGCAGGCTGAACATCGAGGTGTTCGCCCCGATGCCGAGCCCGAGCGTGAGGATGGCGATGAGCGTGAACCCGGGCGCGCGGAGCAGCGACCGGATGGCGGCCCGAGTATCCCGGAGAATGGCGAATCCCTCGTCGATCAGCATGTCGTGTTCCGCATTCTCCCTACTCGGCACGCAGGGTTTCGGTGGGGTTCACCCGCGAGGCGCTTCTCGCGGGGAGGTAGCAGGCGACCTGGGCGATCCCGATGAGAAGGAGCGTCACCGCGGCGAGCACGGGCACGCTCGTCGTGGGAATGCTCGGGAAGGCCATGACGATGAGGCGCGAGACGCCGACGGCGCCCACGAGCCCGATCGCCGATCCGAGGAGAGCGAGCTTCGCTCCGGAGGAGAGGACGAGACGCGTGATGTCTCCGGACTGTGCGCCCAGCGCGATGCGGATACCGAACTCCGACGTGCGCTGAGCCACGGTGCGGGCGACGATGCCGTAGACGCCGAGCGAGGCGAGGCCCAGCCCGAGGAGAGCCAGAGCGGAGAGGAGGCTCGCAATGACGCCCAGCCCATAGTTGGCGCGCGCGACGGCGGTCTCGCCCGTTCGGAGCGTCCTCACCGGCAGATCCGCGTCGAGCGTGGCCATGGCCGTGCGGATGCTCTCCACGACGGACGACGGCGCGACCCCTTCCACGCGCACGGCGAGCTCGCTCGCGCGTCGGGGCTCCTGGGCCTCGGGCTGATAGAGCTGGTAGTCCACGAGGTTCGCGTCGGGCGCGACGGACCTCACGTCGCTGACGACGCCGACGATCTCCGCCCCTTGAAGGTCTTGCGCGCCCGCTCGCGCGACGCGCTTGCCGAGCGGGCTCGCGTTTCCGAAGAGACCGCGGGCCATGGACTGGTTGATGACGACGACGCGCGGCGCCACGAAGGTGTCGCGGTCGTCGAAGACGCGCCCTTCGATCAGCCGGGTGCCCACCGTTTCGAAATAGCGGGGGCTGACGCCGTTGACGTGCGCGACGGGCTCCCGGCCGGGCTCAGGTAGCTCGCGCCCCGAAACGACGTACTTGCGGGGCTCGTTCAGGCCGAAGAACGGCATCTCGTAAGAGAAGCTGGCCGAGGCGACGCCCGGAACCGCTTCGAGCGTCTGCACGGCCTTCTTCTGGAACTCCGTGATCTCGTCGTCACCCGGGTACCGCGAGCTGGGCAGGACGATGCTGCCGGTGACGAGCTGGTCGGACTGCCAGCCATAGCGCCGGTCGTTCAGCTCGCCTATGCCGCGCACGAAGAGGGCGGCCCCCGCGAGGAGCACCATGGCGAGCGCGAACTGACCCACGATGAGCGCGCTCCGGAACGTCTGGCGGCCGCGCCCGGCACTGAGACCGCGGGAGCCGCTCTTGAGCGTGCCGTTGATGTCGAGCCGGAGCGAGTAGAGCGCCGGGGCGACGCCGAACGCGAGGGCCGTGAAGAGACAGGCGCCGAACGCCCAGGCGAGGACGTGCCAGTTGAGGGTGAGCCGCATGCCGGTCCCACTGTCGGACCTGCTGGCGACGGCCATCCAGTCGAAGGCCCAGCCGGCCACGAGCACGGCACAGACGCCGCCCGCGAGAGCGAGGAGCAGCGCCTCGAAGATCAGCGGGCGCAGCACCTGGATCCGCGAGGCGCCGAGGGCGGTGCGCATCGCGAGCTCGCGGGCGCGGGCCATGGTGCGGGGGTGGAGGAGGTTCGCGAGGTTGGGGCAGGCGATGGGGAGCCCGAAGCCGGAGAGCCCGATGAGCATACCGACCATGAGCTGACCTTCCCGCGGCAGGAACGTGGATTCCATGGAGACGGCCCGCCAGGTGGCGTCGGCGTGGATCGCCGGAAAGGCCTTGGCGAGCCGGCTGCCGAACGCCGCGATGAAACGGCCCGCGTCGTCCGGGCTCCCGGAGCGGCGCCCCACGAGGCGCAGGGACGTGGCGCTTCGGTCCGCGATCTCCTGAGCCGTGAAACCGAGGGGCCGGAAGACGTCGACCCAGGTCAGGTGGCGCCAGTCGCTGAACGTCTCGGGCAGCACGCCGACGATCTCGTGGGGCTCGCCATCGATGCGAACGCTTCGGCCGACGATGTGGGCGTCCCCGCCGAAGCGGTTCTGCCAGAAGCGATGGCTGATGACGACGACGCGGTGGTTGCCGGCGATTTCTTCGTCCTCCCGAAAGCTGCGACCGACGCTGGGTCCTGTTCCGAGGGTCGCGAAGAGGTTTGCCGACACGCGCAGGCCAGCGGCCGGAAGGGCCGGACGTCCGTTCTCCGCGAGACCCATGTCGGCGCTCGCGTAGGCCGCGACCTCGCCGTAGCCGCCCGCCTCCCGCCGCAGATCGAGATAGTCCGCCGCCGAAACACCACCGCGCTGGTCCTGCGGCGTCGCGCGGTAGATGCGGTCGAGCTCTTCGCCCTTCGGATACGGCAGGGGCTCCAGCATGTACCCGTTGAGGATGCTGAACATCGACGTGTTGGCGCCGATGCCGAGGCCGAGCGTGATCACCGCGACGAGCGCGAAGCCCGGTGTGCGCCGCAGGGATCTCAGTGCGGCCCGGACGTCGGGGAGGACCGAGGAGGTGCTCATGTGTGACTCCACGCAGCGCTATGCAGACGGCGCGCCAGGCCGAAACGCTTGATCCAGCGGGTTCCCGGCGCTCGTCCGTCCGCTCGTGGCACCGCGGATTCCGGAACCGGAACCCGAGCACGCGCACGGGACCGCTGGAGCGCTGGCGTCGCTGGCATCCGCGTTGCGAGCCCCACCCGAACCCGAGGAGGAGCCGCCGGGCGAGGAGCCCCCCCCGAGCGGGGAGGGTCCGCCCGGGGGCTC
>CAZXSG010000535.1:0-4107 GCA_964643185.1 uncultured Holophagales bacterium | reverse complement strand
ACGGGTGAGGTCGTCTGGACGTCGGCTCCCGGCACGCTGGCCGACCCGAACGCCGTCTGGGTGATCACCGGAGCCGGGGACGTGGCGCTCCTGCGGGGCCGAGGCAGCCGCCTCACGTTCGAGCGGCTTCGCGCGAGCGACGGGACGAGCGCGGTGAAAACGGAGATCGTCGTCACGGTCGACTCGCCCGACACGGTCTATCTGTGGGCCGTTGCCTCCGGGATCCTCGTTCGGAACAGGAGCCGGCTGGCCCTCGTCGATGAAGCGACCGGCGTGGTGCGCTGGATCATTGAGGCGCCTCATCAAAACGGCGTCTTGCCGGTCCCCGATCCCCGGGTCCCGCGGGGCGACCTTCTCCTGAGCTGGGGTGGGAACCTGGCGAGACTCAACGCGTCGACCGGTGAGACGGAGTGGTCCCGGCGGATTCCGTACGGTGCGATCGTTCCGCTTCCCGAGGGCGATGTTCTCGTGCTCGGCTCCGAAGACCTCACGAGAATCTCTCGAACCGATGGCGCCACGCTGGCCTCGGGGACGTTTGCCATCGCCGAGGAGCGTCCCTGCATATCGTGGAGGGCCTCCCTCGCCGACGACGGCCGGCTCTGGGCGGCGTGTACCTACTTCAAAACGGTTGCCGTTTTCGATTCCGTCTCGTGCGGGATCCTCGGCGTCCGAAAGATCGAAGTCCCTTCGCTCTCCGCGATGTGGGGGATCGGCGCCGGTGCCCGGGACGCTTTCATCTATGGACCGCCTTTCCTGTTGCGGGTCTCGGAGGGTCCGGGCATCGCGCCGGTTCCGATGCCGAGCTTCACCTGCGGCGAAGAGGTGGACTTTCTTCTGCCGTTCAGCGGGGCCGCCGGATCACGGATCCAGATCACGGCGGGTACGCTGCCCGCGGGGCTACGCCTTCAGGAATGGACGGGCCGGATCACGGGACGTCTGACGACGGACGGGGCCTACGCGTTCGGCGCGTATGTTCAGGGCGCCGAGGGGACGCGATCGGCGACGTCCTCGTTCACGATGTTCGTTCGCCCGTCGCTCCAGAACCCGCTCGAGCTGGAGGCGGACCCGCCGCGGGTCGTGGCGGGGCAGCAGGTTCGCGTGCGAGTCGGTGGTGCCGATCTCGGAGCGGCTGCCTCATGGCTCCCTGGTGGCGAAAGGGCCACCGAGATTCTCGTTCGTCCGCAAACGTCCACCCGATACACGGCGGCCTACGCGTTGCCCGGCGTGTGTCCGCGGCGGGGGAGTCTCTGGGTGGAAGTCGAAGAACGGGCGACCGGGCCCGCCGGAAGCGGGTATTTCACCGTCGTGCCGTGCCGGCTGATCGACACGCGGGAACGCGATGAGCGGCTCATCGACGGCGAGCTCCACCTCGTCGAGGTGGCGGGGCGCTGCGGGATTCCACCCGGCGTGAAGGCCCTCAGCGTCAACGTCACGGCGGTCGACGCGACGCGGTTCGGAACCCTCGTCGTGGTCGACACCGAAGACGGCCTCGGGCGTGGAACGGGAGTGCCCTTCGCAGCCGGCCGTTCGCGAGGCCTCGGCCTCACCGCTCCCGTGAGCGGCGTCGGCTTCCTCGGCCTCCGGGCCGACCTCCCGACCGGAGGAACGACCCACGCGATCGTGGATGTCAGCGGCTATTTCCAATGAGGCCCCTGCAAGCGTGCGCGAAGGCCGCGGCTCTCGTGGCCTTCCTCCTGACGCGAGTGTTGCAGGCTGCGGATCCTGTCGTCGTCTGGGATCGTGTGCTGAACGACGTCCTCCCGAACAGCTATCGGCCCGAGCCTGCTGGCGCGGTTGCTCTCCTGGATGGCTCCCTCGTTCTCTCCTTCTACCAGCGAGGCTGCATCCGGGTGTTCCCCGGCGGGCGCGTCGACGTCCTGGGCGGGTGTGAGCCGGCGCCGGACCAATGGGAATGGGGGGTCCGGATGGACGGAGAGCAGCGCGTGTTCCTCGGCGGCGGGCTCACGCGCGTCGACCCAGGTACCGGGCTGGCCCTGTTCCGCGCTCCGGGTAACCGGCTCGAGGCGTCCACGGAAGACAGCGTCTTCTCGCAGGAGCGGGACGGCACGGGCGTTTCCATCCGCCGTCTCTCCGCCCGCGACGGAACCGAGGTGTGGAAGTCCGCCATTCTCGAAGGCTCGACTCAGGTGGAGGCTTCGGTGCGCGTGGGGAATGAGCTCGTCGTCGCTTTCGGGACGAGCGATGACAGCGGCCGTCGCGTCATTGTGCTCAGAGCCCTCGATCTCGAGACAGGCCGTCCTCTCTGGATTCGAGAGGGGCCGGTGGCCTCCCGGCCCAGGATCCTCCTCTCGGCCGGGGACGCAGGGCACGTGATCCTCCTGAGCACGAGCTTCGAGGGGCCCGACCTGCTGATCCGCATCGATCCTGTCTCGGGGCGCGAGGTCTGGCGCCGAGTCGTTCCGCGGCCCGTGGCCGTGGGTGAGCCCGCGACGCAGCTTCTCGTCGACGCTCTCGGTGCAAGCTCTGTTCTCTGGCCGGGCTACGGCGTGGCGGCCCGGCTCGCGAAGCTCGATTCGGAAGGCTCGCCGGTGTTCCACGTCGGCGTCGAGGGCGCCCCCCGGTCGATTCACCGGAACGCGGACGGCCACCTGCTCCTGCCGGTCGCCGGCGCGCGCGGGACAGCGGTCGAAAAGAGAAGCGCGGCAAGCGGCCGCGTGCTCTCCCGATCGACGTTCGCCGGGCCGGGTGAGAGCTTTCTCGCGCTCTCCCCGTCCCTCGCGGGAGGCTGCGTCCTCCATACGTTCGAGAGGGCGACCAGCACCGTCGTGACTCGCCACCTCTCGGACGGTGGCGACGTGCTCGCCCCGCATCGGGTGTCGATGGAGGGCCTCAGCGTGCTGTGGCGGGAGGAAGGTGGCGGCCTCCGGTGGAATTCCCGCGTGCTCGCCGTCTCGTCTCGCGGGATCTCCCTTTTCGATCCCGAGACGGGTGCCGCGCGTGCGGTCCTTCCCGATCTGGACTGGTCGAGCCAGCTGACGCCCGAAGGAGACATCGTCACGCGAGTCGCTTCGACGGGTGTCTCGTTTGCGAAACGCGATGGCCGTACGGGAGCCGTGCTGTGGCAGTCTCAACCGGAGTCGCAGTCCAGGTTCCCGGTCCACTGGTTGGTCACGTCCGCGGGCGAGGTCGTCAGCCTGCAGCGTGAAGAGACGGCGAGGTTGACGTTTCGGCGCCGCTCGGGCACCGATGGAACGGTGACCGCGCGACTCGAGGTCGGACTCGACGACGATGCCGGTGCGGCGTGGGAGACGGGGTCGGGCTTCATCGTGAGCACGCGCAACAACAGCCTCTTCTTTCTCGACCCGAACCCGGGGACGGTCCGTTGGCACCGTTCTCACTTCGGGGCGTACGGGGCGGCTCAGCTCGACACCGCCGGCGATCTCCTCGTCCGCCGCAATCTCAGCCTGGAGAAGATCGATGCCCTCACGGGGCGCCTGGTCTGGATCGTTCCCATGTGGAGCGGCGCGCACTACCCGCTGCCCGGAGGCGACATCCTCGTCGTCGAGGCGGCGTCCATCACGCGGCTGTCGGGCTCGACGGGCGCGGTGCTGTTCCGGCGTCCCGTCGATGCGGAAGAGCCATGCTCTTTTTTCACCGGGGCGGTGGCCGGAGACGGGACGTACTGGGCCTCGTGCCCGGGGAGAGGGCAGGTCGTGGCGATCGATTCGAAGACGGGCGGAGTTCGCGGACGGGCAGTCATCTCGCCGGTACCCGTGGGAGCCCTTCAGATCGTCGCGGCGGAAAGGGACGCCTACGTCTTCATTCCAGAAGGGAGCTCGTCGTCCGCGCGGCTCGTTCGCGTGTCGGAACGGATGGGGGTTTCGCCGGTGACGTCTCCGGCGCCCCGGTGCGGCGAGTTACTTTACAGGGTCGCTGAGATTTGAAAGAATCGAAAAGGGGAGCTTTCGCACTTGCTCACGCGGGAGATGGGCAAAGTGATCTCGGAGGCGCGCGGCGACGTGCAAGAAGCCATTGACATGGCTTTTTTCATGGCGGGGGAGGGGCGGCGCCTGTTGGGCTAAACCGCGCCGGTCGAATTGCCGAACAAGTTCGGCATGGCGGTGCGTGAGCCGATGGGCGTGTGCG
>CAZXSG010000534.1:0-4110 GCA_964643185.1 uncultured Holophagales bacterium | reverse complement strand
ATGAACAGTCCTTCGCTGCGTTTCTCCGTTACAGCCCTGTCCGCGCTCCTCCTCGTCGGCTGCGGTCAGAAACCCAAGGAAGTGCGCCTCACCCCGGTGAAGAACACCGTCTACGGACTCGGGGAGAGGCTCCTCCTCACGACCGAGATCGTGGACAAGAAGGGGCAGGTCGTGGTCGGGGCCGTCGCCACGTTCGAGTCCTCGAATCCAAAGGTCGCCACCGTCGACGGCCAGGGAACGGTCAAGTCCGTCGCCGCCGGCAAGGCCCTCATCACGGCCAAGAACGGCGAGCTCACGGCCCAGGCCAACGTCGAGGTGGTCGACGTGAAACGGATCGCCCTCGATCCGCCCCGGTTGACCCTCGCGGGCGCGAAGGGAACGACCACGCAGCTCCGGGCCGAAGTTCATGATTCCAAGGACCAGGTCGTGGAGCTGATGCCCAACTGGACCAGCACGAACCCCGAGGTCGCCAGCGTCGACGAGAAGGGCCTGTTGACCTCCGTCGGTCCGGGACGAGCGACGATCTCGACGACGCTCGGGAAGATCGCAGCCTCCTGCGACGTCAGCGTCGTGCTTCGTGAGATCGGCTCGCTCGATCTCATGCCCAAGACGGTGATCATCCGCGTCGGCGAGCAGATCGCGCTGACGGCCCTCGTCAAGGACGCGAACGGCGGCGTCATCGAGAACGCGGCCGTGCTGTGGACCGTCTCGGATCCTCGCGTGGTTCGCAACATGAACGGCATCCTCGTTGGAACGACGCCCGGCAGCGCGACCGTCACCGCCGAGGTGGGCACGTTCAAATCCGAGGTTTCCGTTCTCGTCAATTGAGTGACCGGGAACCCAGTTGTGGGTTTCCTCGCCCTTCCGCTCCGTTGTGAGTTGAGTTGAACGACGTTCGATCGCCCGCGGTTGCCGGCCTCTTCTACGAGAACCGGCCACAGGTTCTGCGGGAGGACTTGGAAGCGCTTCTCGAGCGTGACCCGAGCGCCCCTTCGCGGATTCCGGCCGAGAACGTCACGGCGCTCCTCCTGCCGCATGCCGGTCACATGTACTCGGGCCGGATCGCGGCAGCCGGCGTGGGCGCGGTGTCCTGGCCCCGAAGGGTCATCCTGCTCGGTCCGAACCACCGAGGTACCGGCGCCGGGCTCGCCATCTCCCCGGCGAGCGCCTGGCGGACGCCCCTCGGAGACCTCCCCGTTTCTTCGCGGCTCTCCGCGGCGCTCCTCGCGGAGGGACCGTTCGAGGAGGATTCCAAGGCCCACGCCCGTGAGCACGCGCTCGAAGTGATCGCCCCCTTCCTCCAGGTCGTACGGCCCGATGTCGAGGCCGCCTTCGTGAGCGTCGGGAAGGCCGACCTGGAACTGTGCGAGGCGGCGGGGCGTGCCGTCGCCGAGGTCGTGAAATCGTTCGCCCGCCACGGCGAGAAGATCGCGATCGTCGTGTCTTCAGATCTGAACCACTACCTCGACCAGGCGGCGAACCGCCGGAAGGACCTGCGGGCGCTCGAGCTCCTTCTCGAAGGCGACCCGGAAGCGTTCTTCCGTGGCGTTCTCCACGAAGACGACATCTCCATGTGCGGGGTCCTCCCCGCCACCGTGCTGCTCTACGCACTTCGCTCGTTGCCCTCCTCCACGGGCCGTGTTCTCCTCCACGGCGACTCTTCCGGAACGAGCGGCGACATGGAACGCGTCGTCGGCTACGCGGCCGTACTCTGGGAATCCCTCCCCGGGTAGGATCTCCCCCCAAACCGTTTCTCGAACCGGCGGGGTGTCCCGCCTCGGAGGTGACCGCGTGCAGATCTCACACCTGTCGGCGGAATGTGTGCCGTTCGCCAAGACCGGCGGCCTCGGCGACGTCGTCGGGGCGCTGCCCAAGTTTCTCGCGGCGCGCGGGCACGACGTCTCGGTCTTCCTCCCCTTCCACCTCGAGGCCGCGAACTGGTTCCGCAAGAGAGACACCTGGCCGGAGACCGCCGTCGAGCCGTACGACGTGTGGGTGTACGGCCACAAGTACACCGTGGGCCTCCTCAAGAGCCTCCTTCCCGGATCGCTCGTTCCGACGTACTTCGTGGCGCAGGACGAGCTGTTCCACCGCGGCTCGATCTACGCGGGGAACGAGAACGGCGAGGACGACGGCCTCTGGCGCTTCACGTTCTTCGTGCGGGCCGCCGTCGAGGGCATGAAGCGCCTCGGCATGCGGCCCGACGTGATCCACTCGCACGACTGGCATCCGGCGCTCGCACCCATGCTCGGGGCCTGGCAGAGCTGGCGGGAGCCCTGGTGGGACACGGTGGCCTCTGTTCTCACGATCCACAACATCGCGTACCAGGGCGTGTACCCGCTCTCCGAGTTCCCCATCCTGGGCCTTCCCGACGGCGTCGCCCACGGCGGCAACGTGGAGTTCGGCGGAGCCCTCAATCTGCTCAAGGGCGCGCTCGTCGCCGCCGACATGATCAACGCCGTCTCGCCCACCTATGCGCGGGAACTCATGACCCGTGACGGTGGCTTCGGCCTCGACGGCATCCTCCGCTCGCGGGGAGAGAGAGTCACCGGCATCCTGAACGGCATCGACACCTCGGTGTGGAACCCGTCGACCGACACGCTCATCGCGGCGAACTACGACGCCACCGACCTCACGGGCCGGGACGCGTGCCGCGCCGAGCTGTGCCGGGTCGCGGGGTTCGAGGCCGGAGATCCCGGCTTCATCCTGGGCGCCGTGGGCCGGCTCACGTCGCAGAAGGGCTTCGACCTCCTCCTCGCGACCGTTCCCGAGCTCACACGGCGCGGCATCCGCATTGTGATGCTGGGCTCCGGCGAGCCCGCACTCGAGGAGTCCATGCGCCGCCTCGAGAGCCAGACCAAGGGGCGCTTCCGGGCATTCGTGGGTTACGACGAATCGGGCGCGCACAAGATCGAAGCCGGCGTCGACGCGTTCGTCATGCCGTCGCGCTTCGAGCCCTGCGGTCTCTCGCAGATGTACTCCCTCGCTTACGGGACCCCGCCCATCGTACGGCGCACCGGCGGCCTCGCCGACTCCGTGAACGGCTTCGACGGCGGCAACCTCGACGCCGCCACGGGATTCGTCTTCGAGGACGCGTCGGCCCACGCGCTCGCGGCCGCGGTGCTCTTCGCCCAGCGGGTCTTCTTCCACAAGGAGCTCTGGGGCCGGATCGTGTCCAACGGCATGGCGCAGGACTTCTCCTGGAACCGCAGCGCCGAGCGCTACGAAACGCTCTACCGCAAGGCTCGAGAGGTGCGCGGCCTGCCGTGGTGACGGACCCCGAGGACGCGGCCGCAGCGAGCGCGGACTGGCTCACGCTCTTCGAGACGAGCGGCGGCCTCGACTCGCCCGGCTACGACGAAACGCTGGAGTACTTCGGACGCCTCGCCGAGGCGTCGTCCGAGGCGCGCCTCCTGCCCATCGGGCAGAGCCCTCAGGGCCGCCCGCTCTGCGTCTTCGTCGCGGCCCGGGACGGCGACTTCACGCCCGAGCGGGCGAGAGCCCATCGAAAGCTCGTGGTGCTCATCTCGAACGGGATCCACGCGGGCGAGATCGAGGGGAAGGACGCCTCGATGCTGTTCCTGCGCGAGCTCTTCGTCGCGAAGCAGCCGGAGAAGGCGCACCTCCTCGACCGGCTCGTGCTCCTCGTCCTCCCGGTCTTCAACGTGGACGGTCACGAGCTCCGGAGCCCGCACGGCCGCCCCAACCAGAACGGTCCGCGCCTCACGGGCTGGCGCACGAACGCCGCGAACCTCAACCTGAACCGTGACTATGCCAAGGCCGACGCGCCCGAGATGCGTGCCGTCCTCTCGCTCTTCGCGGCGTGGCAGCCCGACTTCGTGATCGACAACCACGCGACGAACGGCGCCGACTACCGCTACCACGTCACGTACGACCTCGAGACGCAGCAGCAGTGCGACCCGGCGCTCGCGACGCTCGCGAAGGAGCAGCTCCTGCCGTACGTGAAGGAGCAGGTCGAGGCCGAGGGCTTCCTCACCGCGCCGTACGTCCAGCTCCGCGGACCCAGCGTGGAGAGCGGCCTCGTCGACCATCCCGGCACGCCGCGCACGTGGACGGGCTACGGGGCCGCCCGCAACCGGCTAGCCGGTT
>CAZXSG010000533.1:0-4113 GCA_964643185.1 uncultured Holophagales bacterium | reverse complement strand
CGTGTCGGGCTACGTCTCCTCCTGCTCTCGCCCCCCGCTCCGGAACCACTTCAGGCTCGGGACCTCGTCGTTCGACCTGGGACTCGAGGACAACCTCGTGTGGAACGCGGCCCACGGCGGACCGCTCTTCGTGTCCACTCCGTTCGGCGGACCCGGCGCCACGCACGCGGGCAATCACCAGACGTACTTCGCGTACGCGATCGCACCGCTCTACAGGCTGTTCCCCGGACCCGAGACGCTGCTCGTCGTCCAGGCGCTGCTCATGGGCGCGGCCGCCCTGCCGCTCTTCTTCATCGCGCGGCGGGCTCTCGGCCCGTGGACGGCGGCGCTCATCGCGTTTCTCTACCTTCTCTACCCGCCGCTTCACGGCGCCGCGCTCTACGACTTCCACTACCTGCCGCTCGGCACGCTGTTCCTCTGGGCCGCGTGGTGGGCGGCCGAGTCGGACCGTTGGCGATGGCTCGCCGTCTTCCTCTTTCTGGCCGCGACCGTGCGCGAGGACGTGAGCGCGATGATGGCGATGCTCGGCGTGATGATGGTCGTCGAGGGCCGCCCGTGTCCCGGGCGCGGCCGCCGCGTCCGCGCCGGTCTCGTGATGGTGGCCGTGGGGAGCCTCGTTTTCGGGGTGCTGAAGTTCGTCGTGATGCCGGCCTACACCGGCGGGCAGCACTCGTTCGTCGCGCAGTACCAGGACCTCGTTCCGCGAGAGGGCGGCGGCTATCCGGCCGTCCTCGCGACCGCCTTCGGCAACCCGTTCTACACGCTCGGCACGCTCCTCGAGCGGGACAAGCTCGTGTACCTGCTCCAGATCCTCGGACCCCTGCTCTTCTTCCCTTTGCGGCGCGCGTGGGGCCTCCTGGCCTGCGTCGCGGGCTTCTTCTTCACGCTGCTCGCGACGCGCTACCCGCCGCTCGTTCAGATCTCGTTCCAGTACACGACGTACTGGACGACGTTCCTGTTTCTCGCGGTGGTGAAGAACCTCGAATGGGTTCGCGAGAACGAGGACCAGGGTGCGAAGGGCGGTACGCCCGGAGCCACAGGGGCTGTCCGACCGTCGCACGCCTGGCTGATGGCCATCACGGCGACGCTGCTGCTCAGCTCGATTCAATACGGCGCGATCCTGGACACGCGGAACGCGCGCGGGGGCTTCGACGTCTTCCGCTTCGGGCCGCTCACCCCCGAGGACCACGAGCGCCATCGGCAGGCCTACGCGCTCCTGGCCGCCATTCCGCCCGACGCGGCCGTCGTGGCTTCGGAGCGGCTCGTGCCGCACGGCTCGAGCCGCGCGTTCGCGTACACGCTCCGGCTGGGGACCTACGACGCCGAGTACGCCGTCTTCGAGCTGCCCGCGCGCGACGACGAGTGGCAGAAGATCTGGCCCCGGCTGCTCGACGGCACGTTCGGCGTCGTCGACCTCCAGGGCCCGTTCGTGCTGGCCCGCCGGGGCCACGACCCGCGGCTGAACTTCAAGGTGCTCAGGCTGGCCGGCGGGACGCAATGATCCTGAGGGTCGGTTCGTCTCTCCGGCGGGGGTGGCCCGGGGCGGTCCGGTAGGACCGCTTAGGGATCCCGCCGTGGGGCGGGATCCCCGGGGATCGAGAAACCCCCAGGATCAAATTCAGTCTGCCTTCATGGCCCAGCGGACGATCTCCGGGAGCGTGGGCTTCTTGCCGTACAGGAGGATGCCCACCCGGTAGATGCGGCCGGCGACAGAGGCGACCAGCCAGATGGTGCCGACGAGGATCACGATGGAAACCGCGATCTGCCAGGCCGCGGGCGGCTGCACCGAGATGCGCATGAACATGATGAGCGGCGATGTGAAGGGGAAGAACGAGAGCGCCTGCGCGAGCGTGCCGTTGGGCTGGTTGAACACGAAGATGAACATGAGCGACGTGAACACCAGGAACATCGCCGGAATCATCACGAACTGCTGGGCTTCCTGCTCCGTGTTGAAGGGAGCCGCCAGCGCCGCGTAGAGCGACGCGTACAGGAAGTAGCCCAGGATGAAGAACACCACGAACGCGCCGATCGTCAGCGCGGGAATCGGGGGCAGCCCCTCGCCCGAGCCCATGCCCATGGTGCCTACGACACCCGGGATCGAGAGGTTCAGCGCCACGAGGCCCCACAGGCCGTACTGCGTGAGCCCCACGAGGCCGATGCCGATGATCTTGCCGAGCATGAGGTCGGTGGGCCGCACCGACGACACGATGACCTCGATGATGCGGTTGTTCTTCTCCTCGAGGACGCCGCGCATGATCATCGCGCCGTACACGAAGATCGAGATGTAGATCAGGAAGAACATGATCCCCGAGACGGCGAGGTTGAACCCGACGTCCTTGGAGTCCTCGGTGGTGGGCTTGTCGGACGCCTCGAACGGCTCGAGCCGCACGCGGAGCAGGGCTTCATCGTAGAGGGCGGGATCCACGCCCCGGTCCTTGATGCGCTCCTTGGTCGCGACCCGCCCGATCTGGCGCGCGAGGTTCTCCCGCGTCACGAACTCGGACTTCACGCTCTGGGCCCTCCACTCGCCGTAGCCCGTTTCGAGCGTGCGGGCGTCGAGGACGACGTAGGCCTTGATGCGCTCCTTCTGAACGTCCTCGTTGAGCTTCTTGCGCACCGCGGCGAGCGTCTCGGGCGTCGCTTCGACCTTCATGAGCGTGAGCTTCGAGCTGAGCTGTTTGGCCTGCTTCTCGAGGGGAGGCTTGCTCATCTCTTCGGTGATCGCCTTCTCGACGGACTTGGGCGCCTTGCGGTCGGCCTCTTCGGCCTTCGCTTCGAGGACGAGCTCGTCGTACAGGCGCCCGGTGAGGTCGACGACGGCGATCTTGCCGGTCGAGACCATCGACTTGCCGAGGAGCACCTGGATGAAGATGAAGAAGAGACCGAGCACGGGGATGAGGATCGTGGAGATCCAGAAGGCCTTGTTCTTGACCTGCTGGAAGTACTCGCGCTTGATGATGGCGCGCAGCTTGGGGTTGAACACGCTTCGCTCCTCTTCCTACCGCAGCTCTTCTGCGGTGGGCGGACGGATGCCGGATTCCTCGACGGCCTTCATGTAGATGAGCTCGAGCGCGGGCTCGGGCTCGACCGGCGGCGGCAGGGGAACCTTGTCGCGGTAGGCGTGCTTGATCTCCTTGAGCGTGCCGTCGAGGAGCTTCTTCGAGCGGTAGAGGAGCGCGATGCGGTCGCAGAGCCTCTCGGCCTGCTCCATGACGTGCGTCGAGAAGATGACCGTCTTGCCCTGCTTCTTGAAGTTCTCGAGGAAGTCCTTGAGGAGGACGACGTTGATCGGGTCGAGGCCGGAGAACGGCTCGTCGAGGATGAGGATCTCGGGGTCGTGCACGATGGTGCCCAGGAACTGCACCTTCTGCTGCATGCCCTTCGAGAGCTCTTCCGTTTTCTTGCCGAGCCAGGGGCGCAGGTCCATCGAGTCGATCCAGGGGCCGAGCCGCTTCATGGCGACGTCCTTGGACACGCTCTTGATGGCCGCGAAGAAGATGAGCTGGTCGATGACCTTCATCTTCCGGTAGAGACCGCGTTCCTCGGGGAGGTAGCCGATGCGCTCCTGGAGGCTCTCGTTCATCGGCTGGCCGAGCACGCGGATCTCGCCCTCGTCGGGCTTGGTGATGTTCATGATCATGCGGATCGAGGTCGTCTTGCCGGCCCCGTTCGGCCCGAGGAGCCCGAACGTCATCCCGCGCGGGATGTCGAGGTCCAGCCGGTCGACCGCCGTGAACTTGCCGAAGCGTTTCACGACGCCCTTCAGCGAAATGGCAGCATCCATCGCTTCTCTCTTTCGTCCTTCTGCATCGAGATACGAGTTTTCGGACGTCCGAGTTTAGGGGCCGGAGCCCAAGAGCGCAGGGGGCTTGCGCGCGGCGCCCCGGTGCCCTAGCATCCAGGGTTCCCGCGAGGGAGATGCGCGCCCATAGCTCAACTGGATTAGAGCGCTTGACTACGGATCAAGAGGTTGGGGGTTCAAGTCCTCCTGGGCGCAATACCGACTCTCCGGAAACGGCGGCTGAGGCCGCCGTTTCGTTTTCTGGGAGGATCGCGGCTGGTGAACGTCGACGAACGCTTCATGCGCGACGGTCTTCGCTCGGCGCGGCTCGC
>CAZXSG010000532.1:0-4117 GCA_964643185.1 uncultured Holophagales bacterium | reverse complement strand
CGACGCCTTGTCGTCCTCGCGCTTCGAGACGAACGCGATGTGCGCGCCGCTGGGGCTCCACGCGGGCGACGAGTCTCCCGCCTTGGCCGTGGTGAGCTTTCGGACCGCGCCGGTGGCGAGATCTTTCACCACGATGTCGGCGTTGCCGCGGTTCTCGTCCATGTCGTACGTCGCGACGGTGTAGGCGACCTTGCGGCCGTCGGGGGAGACCGCCGGGCTGCCCACGCGCTGCATGGTCCAGAGGTCGTCGATCGTCATGGGCTTCTTGGTCTCGGCGGCCGCGGGCAGCGAGGCGAGAAGGACGGCCGCGAAAACGGAAAGAGATCTCGTGCGCATGGGCGAACGATAGACCGAGAATGCAGCCGTGAGGCGGGCCGACCGGCTGTTTTCCATTGTCCAGATCCTGCGCCGGGACCGCATCACCACGGCCGCGCGGCTGGGCCGCGAGCTGGGTGTCAGCGAGCGGACGGTGTACCGCGATCTGTCGGACCTTTCCCGCTCGGGCGTGCCCATCGAGGGCGAGGCCGGCGTGGGCTACCGGCTTCCGAAGAGCTTCGAGCTGCCGCCGCTCATGTTCACGGCCGACGAGGTCGAGGCCCTCGTCACCGGCATGCGCATGGCTCAGAGCTGGACGGGCGCCGAGCTCTCGGCCGCGGCCGCTGCGGCGCTCCGCAAGATCGAGTCGGTGCTGCCCACGGCGCTCTCCACGAGGCTCGGCACGCCGGGTCTTTTCGCACCGGACTTCCACATTCCCAAGGAGGCGTCGCAACACCTCGACGTTCTGCGGCGCGCCGTGCGCGACCGCCGGAAGATCCGCGCCGCGTACACGCGCGCCGACGGAGAGGCCAGCGAGCGGGTGCTGCGTCCGCTGGGCCTCTTCTTCTGGGGCGCGAGCTGGAGCCTCTCGGCCTGGTGCGAGCTGCGAACGGGCTTCCGGAGCTTCCGGCTGGACCGCTTCCGCTCGGTGACGACGCTGCCCGAGTCGTTCGCCGACGAGCCGGGAAAGACGCTGGCCGACTATCTGCGAATCCTGGACGCCGAGGTGGCCTGCGGCGAGGGAGTCGAGGAGGTCTCCTGACGGGATGCTGTCAGGAGGGGTGTCGCAAAGTGCGGGCTCTGGAGGAAACACCATGTTTCGACGCATCGACGACTTCGTGACCATCTGGACCGAGGAGCTCAAGAAGACCCGCGACGTGCTGGCGCGCGTTCCCGCCTCGTCGCTCAGAACGCCGGGCCTGCCCCATCGGGACCTCGGCCGCCTGGGCTGGCATCTCCTCGAAACGTGTGTCGAGCTGCCGTCGCACCTCGGGCTCACCGTGCCGGGGCCGAAGATCGCAAACGGCTTCATCGCCGAGGCGATACCCGAGGATCCCGCCGCGATCGACGCGGCCTACGCCGTGAGCGCGACCGCTCTCGCCGAGCTCGTGAAGGGCTGGAACGACGCCGAGCTCGAGGTCGGCGTCGAGATGTACGGCGAGAGCTGGACGAAGGGCTACGCGCTCTTCGCGCTCGCCGTGCACCAGGCGCACCACCGCGGACAGATGGCCCTGCTCCTCCGGCAGGCGGGAGTTCAGCCCACCGACGTGTACGGCCCCACTCAGGAAGGCTGGGCGAAGTACGGGCTCGAGGCTCCGGCGGTCTGATCAAGTACAGTCTGCCGATGCGCGTCCTCATGGGCACGAGCGGCTTTTCGTACTCCGCGTGGAAGGGGAGCTTCTACCCCGCGAAGCTCCCCGCCAAGGACATGCTCCGCTTCTACGCGGAGCGCTTCCCGGCGGTGGAAGTGAACAACACGTTCTACCGTCTGCCCAAGCAGGAGGTCCTCGAGGGATGGACGCGCGAGGTGCCGGCGGACTTCGCGTTCGCGGTGAAGGCCTCGCAGCGCCTCACGCACATCCTGAGGATGAAGGACGCGGGGGAGACGCTCACGTACTTCCTCTCGCAGCTTTCGGGGCTCGGCGATCACCTCGGCCCGGTGCTCTACCAGCTGCCTCCCAACATGAAGAAAGACCTGGGACGCCTCGTGCCGTTTCTCGAGCTGCTGCCGCGGGGCGGGCGCTCGGCCTTCGAGTTCCGGCACGCGAGCTGGTTCGACGACGAGGTGTACGCGGCCCTGCGCGAGCACGGCGCCGCGCTCTGCGTGGCCGACGACGAGAAGCTCTCGACGCCGCGCGTCGCGACGGCGGGCTTCGGCTACCTGCGTCTTCGCCGGCCGGACTACACGTCCGAGGCGCTTGCCGATTGGCTGTCGTTCGTGAAGGGGAATGCCTGGACCGACGCGTTCGTCTTCTTCAAGCACGAGGACGAGGCGCGAGGTCCGGCCTACGCGGTGGAGATCCAGAGCCTTCTTTGACCCATCCGCTTATCATTCGGGGCGAGATTTTTCTCACGCGAGGCACACGATGAACTCATTCTCAGAAGTCGACGTCACCGATGCTCAGGCCAACGCGATCGCCCGCGGCATGCTGGCCGTCGCCCACAGCGAGGGCGGCGCCGACGAGCGGGAGCTGATGCTCATCCAGCAGTTCGGGCTGACCGACCTGTCCGGTCCCGAGATCACCGTCGCCGAGGCCGCTGCCGTCATCGAGAAGGGCAGCCCCGTGGCCGAGGTGTTCGTGAAGTCGTGCCTCCTCGTGGCCTGGGTCGACAACGCCTATGGCCCCGCGGAGCGCGCCGTCGTGGAGCGCTACGCGACCGCGCTCGGCGTGGACGCCGAGAAGCTCACGCTCCTCGAGCAGGACGTGAAGGAATTTCTCCTGGGCTCCCTCGCGCGGCTCGCCAACTCGGAGGCCGTCGCCGACGTCGCGAAGCAGCTTCAGGCGTTGTAGTTTCCTGGGGGCACCATGGCCGGTGCCCCCTAAACCCCCTCCGAGCCAATCGCTGTTTTGTTCGGGTGCGGGGGACTACATCGCGCTGACGAGGTTGCGGGCTTCTTCGCTCTCCGGGGACAGCTCGAGCGCCTTGTCGAGGGCTCGCCGGGCCGCCGCGTCGTTTCCGCGGGCCTTCTCGGCCCGCGCGATCGCGAGGAGCGGCTCGACCATCTCGGGGCCCCGGCTCGCGGCCTTGCGGTAGCTCCGGAGCGCGGCCGCGATGTCCCCCTGCGACATCTCGAGGTCCCCCCGCGCGAGGAGCGGCCACGGGGATGCGCTGCCGAGATCGGCCTTGCGGAGCAGCGCGAGCGCGTCTCCCACGCGGCCGGCCTGGCGGTACAGCGACGCGATGTTGAACAGCGTGGACGGGTCGTCGGGCGCGAGCCGCAGCGCCTTCTCGAACCGTTCGAAGGCCGTGGCCGCGTCCCCGCCGCGGAGGAGCGCGATGCCCAGGTTTCCCTGGACGGGCGCGTAGTCGGGCAGCAGCGCCACCGCCCGCTCGAGATGCTGCCGCGCGGAGGGCACATTGCCGTTTCGGAGCTGAGCGGTGCCCCGGTTGTTCTCGAGGATGGCCGCCACGCCCGGATCGTCGAGGAGCTTCACCGAGGTCACGAGCCCCATGCGCGTGTGCGAGAAGTCGTACGCCACGAGGCCCTGGGGGCCGCGGTGCACCGCGACGAGGTGCGCGTACACGACCACGAGATCGCCCTGCTTGCGGCTCTCGCCCCTCGTTCCCAGCACCGCGGCCTGCACGGGGACCTTGGCTGCGCGCGCGAGCGCGATGAAGAGGTTCGTGAAGGAGACGCAGTTCCCGCGGCGCGCCGTGAACGCGTCCCGGGCCGTGAGCGTGGTGTCTCCCTCGTACTCGAACGTGTACGCCGCGGGATCGAAGAGCGACTTCTGGATGCGGTCGAGCCGCTCGACCGGCGTGCCCGAGCCCGCGGCGAGGAGGGCGGCTTCCACCATCTCCGGGGTCGTCTCGAA
Organism: uncultured Holophagales bacterium; assembly: GCA_964643185.1. Classification (GTDB taxonomy): domain Bacteria; phylum Acidobacteriota; class Thermoanaerobaculia; order UBA5066; family UBA5066; genus JAEUQS01. The sequence continues at coordinate 263 of CAZXSG010000532.1, read as the reverse complement.
CGGGCTGGGCACGTCGCCGGAAGCGACCCCGCGCGAAGAAACGACCGTGCGCCACTGCGCTTCAGGTAAATCGAGCGCGGGCCCCGAAACGCTGGACGGCGAGGTGGCGCCCGCCGCCGAGACGAGCGCAAGAACCGCCACCGTAGCCGAGTTGAAGGGCTGGAGTCGGTCGCTGGCGGAACCCCCCCTGGTGGGAACCCTACCGGCACGCCGTTTGTTCCCTCGACCCTTTGTCCCCACCCCTGACCGCGACGCCCCCCGTG
>CAZXSG010000531.1:0-4118 GCA_964643185.1 uncultured Holophagales bacterium | reverse complement strand
CACCAAGCTCGAAGCTACGATCTCCAAGCCCTTCCCCCGCATCGCCTACCGCGACGCCATCGAGATCCTGAAGGCGAAGGGCTTCCCGGTGCAGTTCGGCGACGACCTGGGCGGCGACGAGGAGACGGCGCTCACCGAGGGCTACGACACTCCCGTCATGGTCACGAAGTACCCGGCGGCCATCAAGGCGTTCTACATGCAGCCCGATCCGGACGATCCCGAGGTCGTCTCGTGCCTCGACGTGCTGGCCCCCGAGGGCTACGGCGAGATCATCGGCGGCTCACAGCGCATCCACGACCACGACCTGCTGCTGAAGCGCATCCACGAGCACAACCTGCCCGTCGAACCGCTCCAGTGGTACCTCGACATCCGCAAGTACGGCACGTTCCCGCACTCGGGCTTCGGCATGGGGCTCGAGCGCTTCACGGCGTGGATGTGCGGCGTGCCGCACCTCCGCGAGTGCATTCCGTACCCCCGGATGCTCTACCGAATCTATCCCTGACGAGGTGGTTCGATGGGGGGCGCGGGCGCGAGCGGCTCGTGCGCGAGCGGCAGCAGGACCTCGAACGTCGAGCCCGCGCCCGGAGTGCTCGAAACCGAGATCGCGCCTCCGCTCTCGTGCACGATCGCGTACACGATCGCGAGCCCGAGGCCGTTGCCGCGGCCTTCGCCACGCGTCGAGAAATAGGGCTCGAAGAGGCGCTCCTTGGTCGCTGGGTCCATCCCCTGACCCGTGTCGGTGACGGTCAGGAGCACGTGCGGTCCGGGCGTCAGAGGACGGGGATCGCCGGCCGGAACGTCGACGCGCGAGGTGGAGAGCGAGAGCGTGCCCCCTCCCGGCATGGCTTCCTTCGCGTTGAGGCCGAGGTTCAGGAGAACCTGGTCGATCTGCTCCGGCGCCGCGAAAACGAGGCAGGGTTCGGAGGACAGGCTCTGCTCGACGCGCACGCCCGAGGAGCCCAGGCGCCCGAACAGGGATGCGAAGGCGCGCACCGAGGCGTTGAGGTCGAACGTGCGCAGCGAGCCGAGCCGCGGACGAGCGAGGTGGAGGAGCCCGCGAGAGAGATCGGCCGCCCGTTCCGCCGCTCCACGGATCGCCTCGATGGACGGGCGGATGTGGTCGGGCAGGTCGCCCAGCGAAAGGGCGTCGCACTGCCCGAGGATGGCGGTGACCATTCCGCTCAGGTCGTGCGCCAGGCCGCGCGCGACGCGTCCCACCGCTTCCATCTTCTTCGCGTTCCGGAGCTCCTCGGAGATCGCGCGCTTCTCGGTGATGTCCGAGAACGTGCACAGGACGTCGACGACGCTGCCCTCCGGGTCGAGGCGCGGAACGGCGTCCACCAGGAGCCACACCCGGTCGTGCGCCGAGGGACGCTCGACGCCCATGGTCACGTTGCGCACGGGCAGCCCCGTCGAGATCGCGAGCGGCACGGGATGTTGCGAGCCCGGAAAGGCGCTTCCGTCCGGCCGCAGGACGTTCCAGCCCGGATCGAACGACGTCCGGCCGAGCAGCTGGTCTTCGGTGAGGCCGAGGAGATCCAGAGCCGCCTGATTGCAGAAGTAGATCTCGGCGGAGGGGCCCTGCAGGATCACACCGATGTGGAGCTCCTCGACGAGCTGATGCAGGTTGCGGGGAAGGCGCGCATCGTTCCGGGGCATTTCGCTACAGGATAGGACGCCCGTTTCGATCCGTCAGCTATCATCCGCGGTTCGGCGTCACGCGCCGCCCACCATGAAAACGCTCCCCTCCGTCGGCATCGTCTCGCTGGGCTGTCCGAAGAACCTCGTCGACACCGAGGTCATGCTGGGTCATCTCGCGCGCGAAGGCTTCGTCCTCGAGGATCCGGACACCTCACGGGTCGTCATCGTGAACACCTGCGGCTTCATCGATCGCGCCAAGGAGGAGTCCGTCGAGGCCATCCTCCGCGAGGTGGCACGTAAGGAAGCCGGCGAGATCGACCGCGTGATCGTGGCCGGCTGCATGGTGCAGAAGTACGGCCGGGAGCTCTCGGGAGAGATCCCCGAGGTCGACGCCTTCATCGGCCTCGACGAGCTCGAGAACGCTCCCGCCGCGGCGCTCGGCCTGCCGTCGCTGCCGCGGTTCACCGAGAAGCCGCTCGCGACCCGCCTCTACGACGACCTCGCCCCGCGCGTGCTGACCCGCCGCCGCGGCTACGCCTACCTCAAGGTCGCCGAGGGCTGCAACAACCCGTGCACGTTCTGCACGATTCCACAGATGCGCGGGCTCCAGCGTTCCCGCACGGTCGAGTCTCTCGTTGCCGAGGCGCAGGGTCTACGGGCTCAGGGCGTTTCCGAGCTGTGCCTCATCTCCCAGGACACGACCCGCTACGGCGAGGACATCGGCCTCACGCGCACCGGGCTCTCGACGCTCGTCTCGCGCCTGCTCGCCGAAACCGATTTTCCGTGGATCCGTTTTCTCTACGCGTATCCCAAGACGCTGCACCGCTCCGTGCTCGAGCTGATGGCGAAGGAGCCGCGGTTCCTTCCGTACGTGGACATTCCTCTCCAGCACGTCGCCCGGCCGGTGCTCGCCGCGATGAAGCGGGGGGGCGACCCCGCGTCCTACCGGAAGATGATCGGCGAGATGCGCGAGGTGGTCCCCGGAATCGCGATCCGCACGACGTTCATCGTGGGCTTTCCGAACGAGACCGCCGCGGACTTCGACGAGATGCTGTCGTTCGTCACGGACATGGAGCTCGACAACGTCGGTGTCTTCACCTACTCCGAGGAGCCCAACTCCGGGGCCGCGCCGCTCGGCGATCCGGTGCCGGCCGCCCTCAAGGAAGAACGCAGAGCCCGGATTCTCGAAGCCCAGCAGCCCATCGCGAAGGCGAAGAACCAGGCGAAGAAGGGCAAGACGTTCGAGGCGCTCCTCGAGGGACCTTCGGAGGAGACCGAGCATCTCCTCGAGGCGCGCCTCACGAGCCAGGCTCCCGAGATCGACGGCCGCGTCCTCATCAACGAGGTGCCCGAGGGCTTCCTCCCGGGCCCTTCGGCGATGGTGAAGGTGAAGATCACCAAGGCGCACGAGTACGACCTCGTGGGCCGGATCGTCGCCTGAGGAGAGCCGGGCCGTGAACGTCGTTCGCGATCCGTACCGCGCCGCGGTCGACCTGCCGCGAGGCGGCGTGGTCACGATCGGGAACTTCGACGGCGTCCACCGCGGCCATCAGCAGATGCTGGCCGACGTGGCCGAAAGGGCCCGCACGCTCGGGATTCCCTCGGTCGTCGTGACGTTCGATCCGCATCCGCTCAAGGTGCTCCACCCCGAGCGCGCGCCCGAGATGATCCAGACGCTGAGGCAGCGCGAGGAGGCCATCGAGGCCTGCGGCATCGAGTGGATCCTGATCGTTCCGTTCACGCGGGATTTCTCGCTGACCGATCCGGGCGAGTTCGTGAAGGAGCTCCTCGTGCGGCGCCTCGCGGCGCGCGAGATCCACGTGGGCGAGCGCTTCATGTTCGGCCGCGAGCGGGGGGGCGACCTGAACCTCCTTTCCACGCTCGCGCGGGAGAACGGCATCGACGTGACCGGCCTGACGGACGTGACCGAGGGGGCTGCGGCGATCTCCTCCTCACGCATCCGCGAGGCTCTGCAGGAGGGCGACATCCCGCGGGCGGCGGCGCTGCTGGGGCGGCCCTACGCGATGGACGGCATCGTCGCGAAGGGCGATCGCATGGGCCGCAAGATCGGCATTCCCACGATCAACCTCAAGGCCGAGAACGAGCTCGCCCCCCGGGACGGCGTCTACGTGGGGAAGGTGTTCCTGCGGTCCTTCGAGCGCACGTTCATCTGCGTCACGAACATTGGGCGGCGGCCCACGGTGTACGAGGACTACCTCCGCACCATCGAGTCGCACATCCTCGATTTCTCGTCCGACGTCTACGGCGAGTCGGTGCGGCTCTTCTTCTTCGGCCGCCTTCGCGACGAGATGACGTTCGGGTCGATGCTCGAGCTGACGGCCCAGATCCGCCGCGACATCGAGGCGACGCGACTCTACTTCCTCACGCATCCCGGTTCTTGCGGCTCCGCGCCTGCGGCGCTTCGCACCGGCTGAGCGTGGAAGCGCGACTGGCGGAGCAGAGGCGCGCGCTGAAGC
>CAZXSG010000530.1:0-4124 GCA_964643185.1 uncultured Holophagales bacterium | reverse complement strand
CCTCGGCGAGGCGGCCGCCCATCATCACGGCGAGGATGGCCTCGGTGTACTCCTTGGAATACGAGTAGCGGTCCTCGAGGGGGAGCTGCTGCGTGAGGCCGAGCGCCCGGCCGCGCGGAATGATGGTGACCTTGTGGAGCGGGTCGGCGTGCTCCTCGAACACGGCGATGATCGCGTGGCCGCCCTCGTGGTACGCGGTGTTCCGCTTCTCCACGTCGGACATCACGAGCGACCGGCGCTCGGCGCCCATCATCACCTTGTCCTTGGCGTAGTTGAAATCGATCATGTCGACCTTCTTCTTGTCGACACGCGCCGCCGCGAGCGCGGCCTCGTTCACGAGGTTCGCGAGGTCGGCGCCGGCGAAGCCCGGGGTGCCGCGTGCGATGACCGAGAGGTCCACGTCGTCGGCCAGCGGGATGTTCTTCGCGTGCACCTTGAGGATGCCCTCGCGGCCCTTGACGTCGGGGCGCGCGACCACGACACGGCGGTCGAACCGGCCGGGACGGAGGAGCGCGGGGTCGAGGACGTCGGGGCGGTTCGTGGCGGCGATCAGGATGACGCCGTCGTTCCCTTCGAAGCCGTCCATCTCGACGAGGAGGGCGTTCAGCGTCTGCTCGCGCTCGTCGTGCCCGCCGCCGAGGCCCGCGCCGCGGTGCCGGCCGACGGCGTCGATCTCGTCGATGAAGATGATGCAGGGGGCGTTCTTCTTGCCCTGCTCGAAGAGGTCGCGCACGCGGCTGGCGCCCACGCCCACGAACATCTCGACGAAGTCGGAACCGGAGATGGAGAAGAACGGCACGTTCGCCTCACCGGCCACGGCGCGGGCGAGGAGCGTCTTGCCGGTACCGGGGGAGCCCATCATGAGGACGCCCTTCGGGATCTTGCCGCCCAGCTTCTGGAACTTCGACGGATCCTTGAGGAAGTCGATGATCTCGGAGAGCTCTTCCTTGGCCTCTTCACACCCGGCGACGTCCTTGAACGTCACCTTCTTCTGGTTGGGCGTGAGGAGCTTGGCGCGCGATTTCCCGAACTGCAGGGCCCGGTTTCCGCCGGTCTGCATCTGCCGCATGATGAAGATCCAGAGGCCGATGAGGAACAGGATCGGCGCGGCCTGCAGGAACAGCACGAGCAGCGAGCCGTCGCGCGGCTCCTCGGCCGAGATCTTCACGTTGTTCTTCTGCAGGGCGGGGACGATGTCGTACTTGGCTGGAGTGAAGGCGCGGGCCGTGGGCTCTGAGCCCTCGATCGCTCCGCGCGGATAGCCCCGCACCTCGCTGCCGCGAATCATCACGCTCGCGATCTCGCCGCGGGCCGTCTTGTCGAGGAACTCGGTCAGCGAGACCGTGGAGGTCTGGTTCTTGCCGACATCGACGAATTTGAAGAGAAGGAGGATCACCACCAGGATGACGCTCCAGAGGACCAGGTTCTTTACGGTGTTGTTCACGTCAGCATCCCCAAGCTTCGTACGCCGAAAGCAGAGAGGCGGTTCACCCGGAGGGGCGCGGGGTGCCTCGAAATGTCAGTTTTTGATGCGAATCCGTCCGGTCGGAGGATCGAACGGGGCTTCACCGGGTGTTTTGACCGTTGCGATGAACGGGAGGTTCCCGCCTTCACCCCGGTACTCCATCCCATAGCCCACGAGGACGCCCTCCTCGGAAGGAAATAGGACGTAGTCGACGACCAGGGAGCTCTTGCGCTCCTGAGGCCGGTCTACCAAACAGGCGAAACGTACGGAGCGCGGTCCTTCTTCCCGAAGCTGGTTCATCAGGTACGTTTCGATGATTCCGCTCCGGACGACGTCCTTCACGATGACGAGATCCATGTCTTTGATGCGGAACTTCGTCACGAAGTGGAAATCGACGATGTCCTCGTCCTCGCTGCCCTTGATCACGTCGATGTACTCGAGGCGCACGGGGGCATGGACGGCGCGGGCCAGGTCGGCGACGAAAATTCCGGCGCCCTTCAGGATCCCGATGATCACGATGTTGCCGCCGGCAAAGTCGGTTCCGATGCGTTGTCCCACCGACGCGACGCGGCGGGCGATCTCGGCGGCGCCGTAGCGCTCTTGGTAGTCCAGGCTCACGTCAGAAGTCTAGCAGGGAGGTCTCACGCGAGGCGTACGAGGCGTGACGTCGCGGCGATCCGGAGGCCGCCCAGAGACTCGCGTACTCCGGGCTGCCCGCCGCGCAGGCGGGAGAGCACCTTGAAGATCTGGGAGCGCCCCGGCACCTTGCCCCGGGTCCCCGCGGCCCGTACGAGCAGGCGGCCGAGGAGCTCCTCGGGGAGCTCCCGGAAGGCCTGGCGCGGAAACGGACCGGCGAAGGTGGTTCCTGCAGCCGCGAGGAGGCTCTCGAGGGCGGCGTCCTGGCGCTCGATACGCGCCGTGTAGGCGCCGCCCGCACGCGCGAGCCGCTCCGTGATGCCCGGCCAGCGGGCTTCGAGGGCGGGGAGCACGTCGAGACGGATGCGGTTGCGGGCGAACCGGCGCTCCAGGTTCGACTCGTCTTCCCGGAACGAGAGGCCCTCGGTTGCCAGGAAGTGACGCAGCTCGTTGCGGGAGAAGGGGAGGAGCGGGCGGATGACGCCGTCGGCGCGCCGTTCCCGGATTCCGCCCCGGGAGCGGCCAAGGTGCCGTTCGAGGTTGAGAAGCACGGTTTCGGCCTGGTCGTTCCGGGTGTGTCCGGTGGCGACGACGGCCCCGGGTCCCAGCTCCCCCCGGAGCGCCAGGAACGATTCGTAGCGGATGCGCCGGGCGGCGGCCTCGAGGCTCTCCCCGTGCTTGCGGAGCTCCAGGGCCGAGAACGGCCGGAGCGCGAACGAGAGGCCGAGCGCTGCCGCGTGGTCCGCGGCGGCGCGGGCGTCGAGATTGCCGGTGCGGGGGCGGATGCCGTGAGCCACGTGGCAGCCCACGAGCGTGATGCCCCGCTCGCGGCATACCGGGTCGAGGAGGTAGAGGAGGGCCGTGGAGTCGGCCCCACCGGAGACGGCCGCGATCACGAGGCGGGTGTCGTCGAGGAGACCCGTCGCGAGGAGGTGCCTGGAGAAACGGGCTCGGAGCGGGTGAGCCGCCCGTGCGGACGTGCCGGTCACTCCTCGAGCGGGGCGTCGTCGTCGGAGGATTCGCCTCCGAAGAACTGCACTTCGCCGCAGGACCGGCTGCAATAAGAGCGTCCGCCCATGCGGAACTCGCAGTAGTTGCAGAAGTTCTTGTGGCAGCCCTCGCACTTGGTCAGCTCCTGGGGCTCGGCCCAGCGCTCGCACTTGCAGCAGACCTCGTCTTCCGGGGGGCCGATGGCGCCGTCCGGCAGCTTGCGCGCGGGGCGCTCTTTCTCCCGGTCCAGCTTCTCGGCCTTGAAGGCTTCCTCGAGGCTCTCGTAGCGGCGGCTCATGGAGGCATCTTAGGCCCGAAGGCGCGTTCCTGTATCATCCGCCGCCTCTCGGGTGACCGTGGGGCAAGCGTGGCGGTGTAGCTCAGGTGGTTAGAGCGGGGGTCTCATAAGCCCTAGGTCGGCGGTTCGAATCCGCCCGCCGCTACCAACAACCCATGTCTCGAGGTGACGCCGCTCGCCCAAATATGCGTTTTCCGGTGTCCGGAGAATTTGGCACTCCCTCGAGGGCCCTTCTTTCTCTAGTGTGTCCAGGTCCAGGTTGGATGGCCGCACTCCAGCGAGGAGGAAGACGATGGGTGAGCCGTGATCCCGCACCCCGACCACGTGGCCTGTCAATGCGGAGAGGTCTCCGGCGACTCGGAGCCATGCCGTTGGACCGGGCCCAAGAGCAAGGCCGTGCGCGTCGCCTATTTCGAGCGCGGAGTGCGGCGACGTCGTGAAGCCTGGCTGAGTGCGTCGTGCGCCGAGGCGCTGGTCGACGGCATTCGCGTGATGAGGGTGTCCTGATGGTCCGGCTGCAGCCCTTGCCCGTCTTCGTGTCGCTCCTCGTGGGGATCGGTCTCGGCTGGTTGATGTTCCACCCCATTCCGCCACCGGCCGATTCCCTCGCTCAGCCCCCACCCCAATCTCCCGCGACACCGTCCGTGGCGGACGCGGCAACGGCAACGGCGGCAGCACCGGGGCAGCCGGCTCAACCGGCTCCTGCACGCCCCGCCGCGGCGCCGAAGGACGCCG